>DASXWF010000554.1:0-4628 GCA_036503835.1 Polyangiaceae bacterium
GGCTTCGGCGCGGCGCTCGACACGCTCGGCGGAGCGCTGATCGTGGCGGCCGACGGACGCTCGCGCGTCGTGCGGGCGGGCCGGCGCGCGAGCGACGCGACGCTCCTCGTGCTCGACGGCGAACGCAAGGTCGAGCTCGAACGCGCGGGCGCGCAGCTCGCGCTCGGCGACCTCGACGGCGACGGCGCACCCGAAGTCGCGACGACGCTCGACACGTTCGAAGCGAACGCCGACGCGCTGCTCGTGTATTCGTGGCTCGACAAGGAGCTGAAAGAACGCCTGCGCCTGCCGATTCCGGGCGGGATTCGGGCGCTCGGGCTGTGTCCCGCGCGAGCGCTCGCCATGGGTCCCATCGTGATGGCGACGCGCGACGCTCTCTGGTTGGTTCGATGAGACCCGGCCGGCGCGCGTTTCTGGCGGCGCTGTTCGCGTCCGGCGCCGCCTCGGCGCTCGGGCGCACGCCGGTCGGGGGGACCCTGCGGCTCACCCTGCCCTTCGGCGGCGGCCGGCTCGATCCTCACGCGGCCGACGATCCGCTCGCCGCCTTGTTCGGCCCGGCCGTCGCGGATCCGCTCTTCGGGCTCGACGCGAGCGGCCGCGCCTATCCGACGTTGGCCAACGCGTTGCCCGAGCGTACGCCGTCGGGTGCACGGGTCGTGCTGCGAGCAGGCCTCACGAGCGCGCGCGGCAAGCGCCTCGACGCGCGCGACGCGCTGTTTTCGTGGGTGCGCGCCAGGGCCTCGGGAGGCGCGGCGGTGCTCGCCGAGCTTCCCGAGCCCCAGCTCGATCGCGGAGATCCGCTCGCCTTCCTCGTGCCGGGGGTGGCCCCGGACGCGCTCGCCTTCGCTCTCGCGAGCCCGCTCACGGCGCTCGTCCCGCGCGGGTTCTCTCCCGCGGCACCCGACGCCACGGGAGCCTTTCGCGCGACGCTCGGAGAGGCCTCGCTCCTGCTCGAACAGAATGAGAACGCCGCGCGCGGCGCGGCCTTTCTCGCTCGCGTCGAGGTGACGCTCGTCTCCGATCTGGCCGAAGCGCTGCGCGCATTCGAAGCCGATCGCGCCGACTTCGGCTGGCTCGGCGGAGGCCTGCACCGCCCGCGGGCCGGCTCCGTGGCAGTCGAGGGCCCGACCTTCGGCTGGGCGGTGCTGCGCACCGGTCGCGACGCCGGACGCTGGGGAGCGCCGGGGATCGCCCAACAACTGCTCGACCGCATTTCTCGCGAGCCCTTCCGTCCGTTCGGGATCGTCGGGCCGGCGGGCAGCGGCCCCGGAGCGGTCTGGGGCGGCGGCCCGGCAGAACTGCTCGTGAGCTCCGCGGCACCCCAGCTCGCGCGCGCCGCCGAAACGCTGTCCTCGCTGCTCAGCACGTCCGCGCAGGTCATCACGGCGCGGCCGCTAGAACGCGGCGAATTCGAGAAGCGCCGCGCGACCGGCCGTTTCTCGCTGCTCCTGGATTTCGTCCGGATCGCCGGGCCGCCGGGCCGCGCCACGCTGCTGTCGCTGCTCGCCGCCGCCTCGCCCGAGCTTTCGGCGCGCCCGCCGCGCGCGCCGTCGTACGAACCAGCGGAGGTCGCGCGTACGCTGCCGCTCGGCGTGCTCGGCTCGTTGCGCGTGAGCGGCGCGCGCATCCCCGAGCTGCGCGGGCTCGAAGGCTGGCAGCTCGGGAGCGCGTTTCGTCTGGCGCGTCCGGTTTGAGCGTTGCATCCTTCGCCGAGGCCAGGTCATGAAACGCCTCGACGATCGGGTGGTTCTCGTCACGGGCGCGTCCGCCGGCATCGGCGCGGCGCTGGCGCGCGAGGCCAGCGAACGCGGCGCCGCCGTCGTGCTGCTCGCGCGGCGCATCCAGCGCATCGACGCGCTGGCCGCCGAGCTCGGCGCGCGGGCCCTGGCGGTGCAGGGCGACGTGACGCGGGACGGCGACGTGGAGCGCGCCGTCGCGGCCGGCGTGGAACGCTTCGGAGGCGTCGATGTCATGCTCGCCAACGCCGGCTTCGGGGTCGCCGGTTCGGTCCAGAAGCTCGCGCTCGACGACTACCGGCGGCAATTCGAGACCAACGTCTTCGGCGTACTGCGGTCCGTGAAGGAAGCGTTGCCCGAGCTCGAGCGACGCCGGGGCGCGATCGGCATCGTCGGCAGCGTGAACGGCTACGTGTCGATCCCGGGTTGGTCGGCCTACTGCATGAGCAAGCACGCCGTGCGCTCGCTTTCGGAATGCCTGCGGCTCGAGCTCTTGCCCCGTAAAATCTCCGTGACCCACCTGGCGCCGGGTTTCGTCGCCAGCGAGTTCCGACAAGTGGACGACCAGAATCGCCACCACGAAGGCGCCGAGGATCCGATCCCCGCCTGGCTCGTGATGCCGGCCGAGCGCGCCGCGCGGGCGATGTTGAACGCCGTCCTCGCGCGCAAGGCCGAAGCGGTGATCACCGGCCACGGCAAGGTCGCGGTGGGTTTCGCCCGGCACGCGCCGGGCGTCGTGTCGAGCGCGCTGCGACTGAGCGGCGGCGTCACCGGACGGTTGAGCAAGCGACCTTGAGCCCGACGCCGTCCTCGCCGCCGCGCACCGAACGCAAGAACGTCGTGGTGCTCGCCTGCTTGCAGGCGCTGCTGCTCGCGAACGGCTCCACCGCCATCGCGCTGAACGCGCTGGTCGGTCAGGCGCTCGCAACCGACAAGTCGCTCGCGACGCTGCCCGTCACGGGTTGGGTCACCGGTGGGGCGCTCGCCACGTACTTCGCCTCGCTGCTCATGAAGCGCGTCGGACGCCGGCGCGGGTTTCTCGTCGGCACGGCGTTCGGCGGGGTGGGGGCGTTGGTTTGCGCCGCCGCGATTCACGCCGGGTCGTTCTGGCTGTTCGTGGCGGGTGCGAGCGTGTTCGGCGTCTACAACGCGTTCGGGCAGTACTACCGGTTCGCGGCGGCCGACGCGGTGCCCGGCGCCGCCAAGGCTCGCGCCATCTCGTTCGTGCTGGCGGGCGGCCTCGTCGGCGGCGTGATCGGTCCGAGCACGAGCCGCGTGACCGTGCACGCGCTGGCGACGCCGTACCTCGGCGCCTACCTCGGATTGCTGGTGTTTCTCGCGCTCGCCGTGGTCGCGCTCGGCTTTTTGGATCTGCCTCCGCCCTCGCTCGTCGACGCGCGCGACCCGGGCCGTCCGCTGGCGGTCGTCGTGTCGCAGCCGGCATTCCTGGTGGCCGTGCTCGCCGCGTCCTTCGGCTTCGGGGTGATGAGCCTGCTCATGACGGCGACGCCGCTCGCGATGGGCGCCTGCGGCCACCCGTACGGCGCCGCCGCGACGGTGATCACCTCGCACGTCGTGGGCATGTACGGCCCCTCGTTCTTCACGGGTGGGCTGATCGCGCGCTTCGGCGTGTTCAAGGTGATGCTCGCCGGCGTGGTCTTGAACCTCGCCTGCATCGCGGTCGGCCTTTCCGGAGTGCACGTCTCGCACTTCTGGTGGTCGCTGGTCCTGCTCGGGGTGGGCTGGAATTTCCTGTACATCGGCGGAACCACGCTGCTCACCGAGGCCTACCGGCCCGCGGAGAAAGCCAAGGCGCAAGGGTTCAACGACGCGAGCGTCTCCGTGGTCACCGCGATCTCGTCGTTTGCCTCGGGGTTGATCCTGAGGGAAGGAGGGTGGGAGACCTTGAACTACGCCGCGATCCCGTTCGTGCTCGCGATCGGCGCCGCCACGCTCTGGTTCTGGCTGTCGGGACGCGCGAGCACGCCGGCGCCGGCCTGAAGAACCCGCGCGCCGCCCGTCGCGGCCGCCCGTCGCAGCCGTGTTACTCGCAGCCGATGCGCTGGTCGTCGAAGGCGATGTCGTCGATCCAGGCCGTGAACCCGGGCGGCGCGTTCTGGTAGTTGATCCAGCCGACGCGGAGCTCCTCGAACTCGTCCGGAATGTCGGTGTCGTCGTAGTTGCCGGGGCCGTTTTCGATGCTCAAGATCGATTCGCCGTCGAGGAAGAGCTCGTAGCTCTGGTTCGAGGCCTGGATGTGGTACTCGGCGCAGTGCCACTCGCCGTCGAACTCGTACTCGTAGTCGGTTTCGGTGCCGAACTCGCTCGAACCGATGATCTGCACGTTGAAGATGAAGTTGTGGCGGCCGCCCACGTTCGGCGTATCGACGGCTTGTTTGATCGTGTCGATCGGGCGGTAGTCGGAGCGGCCGTTGGTCGGGCCGTCGCCGATCAACGAGACCATCGTCGCGTGCACGAAGGCGTCCGGCACGTCGGCGTCCACCTTGTAGAAAATGCGTCCCCAGTGCGCGCTGCCGAGCAGGCGCGCGTCATGATAGATGCGCCGCTCCGAGTTCGCCGCGGGGTCGAGCTTCAGCGAGCGCTCGCCGCCGTGCGCGTCATCGTCGTCGACGTTCACGAGGCTGCCGTGGCGCTCCCAGCCATCCGGAATGTCGCCGACTTCCGTGGTCTCGAAATCCTCGCACAGAAGCAGGTCCCGGCCCGCGCAACCGCCACCCGTACCCGGCATGCCGGCTCCGCCGGGTGCGCCCGCGTCGCCCGCAGCACCGCTCGTTCCCGCGCCGCCCTCACCGCTCGTTCCGCTACTCGTCGCGCCGCTCCCCGCCCCGCCGGCCTTTCCGCCGCTCGCGCCAACGGTCCCGCCGTTCGCAT
>DASXWF010000555.1:0-2954 GCA_036503835.1 Polyangiaceae bacterium
CAAGAGCTCGTCCTGGTCTCGCAGGCAAGGATAGCAATCCTGCTTCTTGCCGGGACCGCAGCCCGTGCGCCGGAGCAAGCGGCTGAGCGGCGCAAAGGAACGTTTGTCGCCCACTTCGAAGGCCCGCTGCAGGATCTTCGCGCTGTCCTCGCAGGCCTCCGCTTCGCGCAGGTCGAGCGCAACGGCGAGCGCGGGCGACGCGCGCGGCCGCACGTCCCGTCCGAGCAGAAGCGCTTGAGCGAGCTCCGTGGCGCCGCTGCGCTCGGCGGTCCCGGTCCAAACCTCGTACAGAAGGTCGGCGGCGATCGGTCCGGGCAGCGCGGCCATCGCGGTCAGCGCCTCACGGCTCGTGTCCGACGACTGCGCGAACTTCAGCAGCTCGAGCACGACGTGCGGGTCCTTCGCCAGCCCGGGATCCGAGGCGAGCCGCTCACGCAGCTTGCGCGCCGAACCGGCGGCGGCGAGAACGCGGCCGCTCGCCAGCGCCAGCGCCTCCTCCGCGTGCAGATCGCGCGGTTTTTTGGCCTCGAGCGCGGCGAGCGCCGCCGTTTCGCCGGAAGCGGCGCGTTCGACCAGCCCCCCGGCCGTGCGAGCGCTGCCCTCCCCTGCGAGGGGCGCCTGGCCAGGCGGAATCGTCGCCGAACTCAGCGCGGATTCGCTCGGACGTGCGCTCGTCCCGGCGCGCTCGCTCGGAGCTGCTGGACCGGCGAGCAGGCTAGCGAGCAGCGCGCCGCCGAGGGCCGCCACGACCAAGACGGGTACCAGGACGCCCCAGAGTGGCAGTTGTCCCCCGAGCGCGCTCACCCGCTGGGCAAGCGCTTCCCGCAAGCGCGGCCCCGGCTCGTACGGGTTCACGATCGCGTGGATCGGCTCCGGCGGCGGCAGCGGCGCCAGCGGCGGCGCCGGAAGACCGAAGGGGGTCGCCTGGTTGAACGCGTTGGCCTGCTCGAGCGGATTCACCTGGTTGACGACCGTCTGGTCCTGCGAGGAGACACGCGGTGTCGTCAGCGGCTGGACGGTCTTCGTCAGAAGCTCCAGGCTCGGCTCGCTCGCGCGCCGCATTTCGTCGAGGCGCGATTGGATCTGGTCGTCCACGCGCGTCACGAGCAGGTCGCGAGGCGCGTCCTCGTATGCCGGCAAAATGCGCTCGGGCTGCGTCTCGGGCTCGGACCACCCGGAGTCCACGAGCGAGGCTCGGACTTCCGGCGGGTCGGGTCGGCGCTCCGACATTTTCTTCGACTCAGCCTAACACGTGCGGAGGGCGGAGGGCGGCACGCAGGGCCCCGGGCGCCTCATGGTTCGGAGCCCGCGGCGCGGTCCGCAGGCGGAGCGAGCAGGGTCGCGTCGACCTCCGCCAGGTTCGCCCCGTTGACCGGCGGGCGCGAGCGGCGCTCACCAGCGCCGTTTTTCACCGGCAAGTCCCGCTCGGGACCCGTGAGCACGGCTTCGGCCTCGGGCGGGATCCGGCGGGGAATGTGATGTTGGTCGACGCAGGCGAGCACCGTGTGGCCTTCTGCGACGACCTGATCGTCGGGAGTCACCGAGCGATCGCCCTCGGGTTCGCGCAGCAACCGATAATCGAAGCGCACCTTCACCCGGGCGAGCTCGGTGAGCCGGGTCTCGATGCAGAGCAACTCGTCGAAGCGCGCTGTGCGTCGATACCGCACATACGCCTCCACGACGGGCAGGTGAATGCCGAGCTCGGTCCAGGAATGGTAGTCGAGGCCGCGCCTGCGCATGTACTCGACCCGCCCCACCTCGAAGTAGCTGATGTAGGTGCTGTGGTGGACGATGCCCATCAGGTCGGTCTCACCAAAGCGGACCCGCACCGGATGGCGCGAGAGGCAGTGTGACGGGACAATGTGCTTCACGAGGACGGGCGAGAATACGCGCGGCGCGCCCGATCGAGCAAGTCGGCCTTTTTTCTGCCGATTCGGGGCAGGCGAGGCTTCGTGTACCATGCCCCTCCGTGGCGAAGACGCTGGTCGTCGAGAGCGGCGGACGAACTCTGGAGACGAGCGACATCCGGCGGCCGCAAGGCGACGAGATCGTCTGGGTCGACCTTTCGGGCAGCCCGGAGGCGGAGCTGGCGGAGCTCGAGCGCGAGTTTCGCTTCCACCCGCTCGCGCTCGACGACGTACGAAGCTACGACCAGCGGCCCAAGCTCGAGGAGTTCGGCAACCACCTGTTCGTGGTGATTCACCGGCTGGAGGTCAGCGAGTCTCCGGTGGGCGTCACCAGCCAGGAGCTCCACGCCTTCCTCGCCGAGCGCTACGTGGTCACGGCGCATGCCTCGAGCTGCGCCGAGGTCGATGCCGTGATGAAGCGCGTCGCGAGCGACGCCGAGCTCAGGAGCCGCGGCCCCGCTTTTTGGCTCTACGTCTTGAGCGAGGCCGTCGCGAACGCCAGCGGCGCCGAGATCGACAAGCTCGGCAGCGCGCTCGAGAAGCTGGAAGAAAGCGTGCTCACGGGCAAGGGCCTGCACGTCCTCGAGCGCCTGCTCGAGCTCAAGCGCTCGCTCGCGACGGCGCGCCGATTGGTGTCGCCGCAGCGTGACGTGTTCGCGGCACTCGCCAAGTTCGGCTCGGCCGCGGTGCCGGAGCGCACGGCCGTTTACTTTCGCAACGTGTACGACCAGCTCGTGCGGACGCTGGAGACGCTCGATGCGCAGCGCGAGCTCGCCTCGAACAGCCTGGAGGCGCATTTCTCGATGCTGTCGCAGCGCACGAACCAGATCATGAAGCACCTCACGGTGCTGTCCTCGATCTTTCTGCCGCTCACCTTCGTCACCGGCTTTTTCGGTCAGAATTTCGAGCACCTGCCGTTCGGCTCGGACGCGCTGATGTGGACCGGGATCCTGAGCTGCATGCTCTTGCCCGCGGGGATGCTGACCTGGTTTCGGAAGAAGCGCTGGCTCTGAGGCCCAGCCTGATCTTCACGTCCGAGCAGGCGGC
>DASXWF010000556.1:0-3571 GCA_036503835.1 Polyangiaceae bacterium
CCGCCATGCGCGGATTGAAGTGCTCGGGGGGCACTCCGTGCGGGAGGTACATCGCGAACAGGCGCTTCGGTGCGCCGTTCGGGGCGGCCGTCGCCGAGCGCGCGAGCCTGAGCGCGACGGGCGCCGCCAGACCGAAACCCGCGGCCTTGAGAAACAAGCGCCGCTCGAGGACGAGCTTGGCGCGCGCCAGCTTGAGGTGCATCGGCATCGGAGTGCTATCGGTCCTTGTTCAGGGGGAGGGGAATTGTCTCGCCAGCCGGTCCCGCGCAGCCCTCACCAGCATGCCCGTAGCTTAGCGCCCGTACTCGAGAATGCCCGGCTCCGTACCGATTCCGCACGGGTTCCGCGGGCGCAGATTTTACACGCGGCGTTCCAGCCGCCGCCTGCGTCGTCCGGGCAACTGGCTTCGTTGTCGCGAGAATTTTCCCGCGAAGGTGTTGGTAACCCCTCCTGATTACAAACGAGCGTAGCGAGCGTCCGTGCCCTGGTGCTCGAGGTAGATGGCGTCGGCCAGCCGGCACGTTTCGGGATCGAGCCTCTGCGCCTGCGCGTCCAGAGCCGCATCCAGGTGCTCGACCGTTCCCGGACCTACGATGACGGAATCGACCCCCGGCCGCGTTCCGAGCCAGGCGTAACCGAGCTCGATCAGCGTGATCCCTGCGCGCTCGGCGAGCTTTGCGTACGCCTCCACCTCCGCAAACACGCGCTCGGACCAGTACCTCTTTTGGTACAGCGGGTTCGCGTCGAAGCGGGATGCGGCGGGTGGTTCGCCGCGCCGGTGTTTTCCGGTGAGCATCCCACCCGCGAGGGGATTGTAGGCGGTGGTGTGCATCCCGTACTTCGCCGAGAACCCGAAGTATTCGACGTCGAGCTGGCGAACGAGGAGGTTGTAGATCTGGTGAGCGAAGATCGGGCGCGGCATGCCCTCCTGGTCGCACCAGGTGACGATCTCGAGCAGCTGCCAGGACGCGTAGTTCGAAGTCGCGAACGCGCGGATCTTCCCCGCCTGGAGCAGCGTCTGCAGAGCCGACAGGCTCTCCTCGAGCGGCGTCTTCGGATCGGGCGCGTGCAAAAAGTAGATGTCGATCACGTCGGTGCCGAGCCGGCGCAGGCTCTCCTCGCACGCGGCGACGATGCGCTCTCGCGACAGCCCCTCGCTCTGCCCGCCGCTCTGCATCAAGCCGGAGTCCGTGCCCCCGATGCGGGCGAGCCCGACCTTGCTGGCCACGAGCACCTCGCGCCGCCTGTGCTCGAGGATGCGTCCGAGGATGCGCTCGCCCTCACCGTTGACGTAGACGTTCGCGGTGTCGAGCAGGGTTACGCCGCGCTCGATGGCGCGGTCGACGATGCGGCCTGCCTCGCGCTCGTCCGTGCGCTTGCCGAAATTCATCGTGCCGAGGATCAGGCGCGGCGGTCGTTCCGGAGAACGCCGCTCGCGCCAGACGTCGAGCGACGGGAGGCTCATCACTCGGCTTATAGGGCCGGCACCCGCGTGTCGCACGAGCGCCGCCGACAAAAATCACCCGAACCCAGCGGGATAGCGATAGGCTCCGAACCAGGAGCACGTCGAGGCCGTGGAAAAATCGAGGACTTGGGCGGTGGGCGGTTGGGTCTTTGCCGCGCTGGCGGTCACGGCATGCGGCCCGAAGCAGCCGCCCGAGCAGATCGATTCGATCCTGACGCCGGCGCTGGCCCCGAAGTGGGAACCCCTCAACGTTCCGCAGTCGGCGATCGAACTTCCCGCCTTCATGGTCGGTTCGCAGAAACAACTCTCCGACGGTTGCTGGAAATCGGTGACCCCGAAGACCGGCACGGGTCCCGTGTCGATTGCTTGGAACCAGGAGAAGGAACGGGAGCTCGCGGCTTCGTTCCAGACGCGCTTCGATCTGTTCCTGGTCAACGCGAACGTCGACGCCAGCGTCCGCGATGCCCTGAAGCAATCGTGGAAGCTCGCGCTCGCGGACATCACCTACCTCGAGGTCGACCCCGCCCAGATACGCCCGGACTTCACCAACGAGGCGTGCACGGCGGCGGAGCTCGATTGGTTCAAGGACGGTCGCTTCGTGGTCACTCAGGGCATCAAAGCCAGGAAGGCCACCATCTCGGCCACGGCGGCGGCCGACGCCGCGCAGCAAGCCAAGCTCGACGCGGCGATCCAGCAGATGAACGTGGACCTTCACACGAGCTTCAAACAGAAGCGGCTGGAAAACGAGAACCTCCTGATCGAGGCCGAAGACGTGTTCGTCGGCGCGATCGGCACCTCGCTCGTGGCGAAGTCCTGCATCCCCGAGACCCCTTTCAACCTCGCCGCCGGGGAGCAGCGGAAGCTCTGCGACGGCAGCTATCAAATCCGGCTCGATCCCGCGCCGGTGGGAACGCGCTACACGCTCACCCTCTCTCCGCAACAGGGCGCCGGCGGACAGTTCGACGGCGAAAGCGCCAGGCCCGAAGTCTTCCAGCTCGGCGAGCTCCGAATCGTGTTCGCCAGCGTCACCAGGACCGACGGCGGCTTTCGGGTCGACAACCTCGTGATCCAGCTGGTCGGGGCGAGCGGATGACCCTCATCGAGGTCGACGTTTCGGATGCACCCGAGGCGACGTTCGTCTTCGTCGTCCTCGCCGTCGACTTCCAGATTCGCCTGTACGAGGGGCAGGACGAAGCCCTCGGCGTGCGACGCGGCAAGACCCCCGTGAGCCATCCGCTCTCCGTGGGTCCGACCTACACGGCTCGCTACAACAACAACGACGGCGGACTCGGCACGATCGATTTCGAAGTGCGGGAATGCCGCGGCGAGCACTTTCTGACTCGCCTCAAGCGCAACATCGACACGATCGACTCGGCCGAGGTGCGGGATTGGCAGTTCGTGCTCAAGCGGAACGCCGCCCTGAGCCCTCCTTCGGCTCCGCCGGCGCCCACTCCGCCGGTGCCCGCTCCGCCGACTCCTGCTCCGCCTGTCTGACGTTCGGGGCGCGTGGGTGCGGGGAGCGCCTCCCCTCGAGTCGGAACAGTGCTTCGAAGGAGCTTCACGTCACCCTCGCCGAGAGCAGCTGCGCGAGGAAGCCCACGAGCATCGGCACGGCGAGGCTCGCGACGTAGCGCACGAGCGCGAAGCGCCAGCCGAGGATCGGGATCTCGAGCGCTACGACGCGGTGCACGCCGAGCAGCGCCCACGCCGTGAGGTACGCGGTCACGGCGCCGACGCTCGCGCCGCCCTTGAGCAGGATCGCGAGCAGCGGAAAAGCCACGAACGGCCCGGCAGGCGTGAGCGCGCCCGCGAGCGTGCCGACGAGCAGACCCCGCAGCCCCGCCTCGCGCCCGAGCCAGGCGCCGATGGCGTCGGGCGAGATGAGCGCGCTCATCATGCCCGCGAGTACGAAGGCGGGCAGCATCACCGGAAGTACCTGCGCGCCGAGCCTGAAGGTCTCGGCCAAGCCCTGACGCGCGACGCCGTGGCGGAGGGCGAACGCGATCGCAATCAGCATGAACACGAGCACGATGGCGAGACTCATCGGGGAAAAGCTCCTGCGCTTCGGCGGGGGAGGAGAACTCATTCGCGACGAGCTTCGCGCCG
>DASXWF010000557.1:0-3839 GCA_036503835.1 Polyangiaceae bacterium
CGTGGCGGCCGCCGTTCCGCTGGGTTTCGTCGCGGACTTCTCGTACTGGCTGTACCGCTTCGGTCACGACCTGAACCCGCGCGCCCCCCTGCGCCTCGAGCCGTTCACGCCCGCGATGTTCGGCAACGGCGTGATCGGGCAGTTCATGACGTTCGCGAGGCCGGAGCTCGGGTTCTGGCTCGCGCTCGCGTGCGTGGGGCTCGCGGTTCTGCTCGTGGCGCTGCGCGAGCGCAGGCGGCGGGAGGTGACGCCGTGAGGGCGGCGCGAGGCGCGCTGTTGCTGGCGGTCGGGCTCTGGCTCGGCGCGGCGCCTTCGCGCGGCATGCCTGCCGGCGAGTCCGGGCAGGTCCCGGCGGACGGCGCCGTCGACACGGCGAGCGCCGCGGTCGCGCGCGACGCCGCCACGCTGGCGCGCTGGCTTGCCGATCCGCAGGGCCCGCGCGAGATCCGGCTCGAAGCGCGCGACTACCACGGTGACTTCGTGGCCGCGCGAGCGGTGGCGTTGCGCGGCGCGGCCGGTACCCGGCTGGTCGGAACGGGAGCCGGCACCGTGATCACGCTGAGCGCCCCGGGATCGCTGCTCGAGAACGTGACCGTGCGCGGCTCCGGTCGCCGGCAGACGCGCGAGGACGCGGCCGTCCGCGCCACGGCGCCCGACATCGTGATCCGCGGCGTGAAGGTCGAGGACTCGCAGTTCGGCATCGTGCTCGGCGGGTGCGAGCGCTGCCGGGTCGAGCGGGCCCACGTCTCGGGGCGCCCGGACGATCCGCTGCAGGGCGACGGCGTCAAGCTCTGGGAATCGAGTCACGCCGTCGTGGCCGACTCCGTGGTCGAGGGCACGCGCGACGTCGTCGTCTGGTACTCGAGGCACGTGACGCTCGCGCGGAACCGCGTCACGGGCAGCCGCTACGGCGCGCATTTCATGTACGCGCACGATTCGAGCGTCGAGGACTCGGTGCTGAGCCGCAACGTGGTCGGCATCTTCGTCATGTACAGCGCGCGGCTGTCGATCCGGAACAACCAGCTGACCGGCTCGCGCGGAGCGGCCGGCATCGGCATCGGTTTCAAGGAGAGCGACGGCGCGCTCGTGACCGACAACTGGCTGGTCGGGGACACGACCGCGACCTACCTCGATCGCTCGCCGCGCAGCGCCGCCACGCCGGTGCGCTTCGAGCGCAACCACTTCGTCCTGAACGACACCGCCGTTCGGCTGCACAGCTCCGCGGAGGGCCTCACGTTCTCCGGCAACGAGTTCGCCTCGAACACGAGCGTGATCGAGGTCGAGGGCGGCGGCGACGCGCTCGCCGTCGCATTTCGCGGGAATCGCTGGTCCGACTACCAGGGCTACGACCTCGATCGGGACGGGCGCGGCGACGTTCCGTATCAGGTGAAGATGCTCTCGAGCGAGCTCGTGGAGCAGGCGCCGGCGATCCGCCTGTTCGCGGGCACCGCGGCCTTCGCGCTGATCGACCTCGTCGCGCGCGCGGCTCCCGTCTTTTCTTCGCGTCTCTTGTTGGTCGACCCCGCGCCGAGGACGGGGACGAAAGGAGGCGGATCGTGATCGAGGTTTTCGACGTTTCGAAGCGCTTCGGCCGGCTCACCGCGCTCTCCGGCGTCACGCTCTCGATCGGGCGCGGCGAGCGCGTGGCCTTCGTGGGTCCGAACGGCTCCGGCAAGACGACGCTGCTCCGCGCGCTGCTCGGTCTGATCCGCACGAGCGGTCTCGTGAGCGTGGGTGGAGTGGACGTCGCGCGCGACCCGCAGCGAGCGCTGCGCGAGATCGCGTACATCCCGCAGGTCCCTCCGCCCGTCGAAGCGCCGGTTCGCGAAGTGGTGCGGGCGATCGGCGCCTTGCGCGGGATCGAGCCCCGGTCCATCGCCGAGTACGCGCTGTCGCTCGGCCTCGACCTCGAGCGCTGCGCGTCCGTTCGCTTCGCGCATCTCTCGGGCGGAATGAAGCAAAAATTGCTGGCCGCGGCCGCGCTCGCCGCCCACACGCCGATCCTCGCCTGCGACGAGCCCACCGCGAACCTCGACGCTCGAGCGCGCGAGGTGTTCTTCGAGCGGATTCGGGCCGGCAACGACGAGCGCACCGTGATCCTGTGCTCGCATCGCAGCGACGAGCTCGTGCCCGCGACCGGGCGCATCGTCGAATTTCGAGAAGGGCGCATCGTGTCGGGCGGCGAACGGACGACCCTGCCCGAGGTGCCGAACGCGATCGCGTGCGCGGGATGGAGGAGAGCATGTTGAGCCGTCGCGGGTGCTTCCTGATGGCGTTTGCGCTGTTCGCGTGCCGCGAGGACCTCGGCGCGGCGGATCCGATCTGGGGGAAACAGCCGTGCGAGAGCTGCCGGATGCTCGTGAGCGAGCCCCGCTACGCCGCGCAGCTCCTGGACCAGCGCGGCGAGCGCCGGTTCTTCGACGACATCGGCTGCCTGGACGCGTACCTGGTCGACCATCCCGAGCTGTCTCCACGGGGCGTGTGGGTTCGCTCCGGCGAGCGCTGGGTCGACGCGCGCACGGCGCGCTACGCGGACGGCGCGGCGTCGCCGATGGCTTACGGGTTCGTCGCGAGCGACTCCGGCACGCTGGATTTCGCGGCGCTGCGGCGCGCCGCGGCCCTGCATCGCAGCGAGGCGCGGCGATGACGACGCTGGCATCCGCAGTCGTGCCCTCGCTCCGCGAGCCCGGCGCGCTCGGCGCTTTTCTGCGGCTCGAGCTTTCCGACGCTCTGCGCTCGCGCTGGCTGGTGTTCGCGGCGCTGAGTTACCTCGGCGTTTTCGGGCTGTTCGGCTGGCTCGGCCTGCGAGAGTCCTCCGTGCTCGGCTTCACGGGTTTGTCGCGGGTCGTGCTGAACGCGGCGAACGCGATCGTCGTCGTGCTGCCGCTCGTGGCGCTGGTCGCCACGTGCCAGACGGTCGTGCGTGCCCGGCAGAGCGGCTATTTCGAGCTCTTCCTCGCGCAGCCCTGCGCCCGGCGTGACTGGTTTCACGCCACGCTGCTGGCGCGCACGGCGGTGCTGTTCCTGCCGCTGCTCGTGATGCTGGCGCTCGTCGCGGTGTGGGCCGAGCTGCTCGGCGAGGCGTCGTTCCCGGCGCTCCTCGTGCGGACGAGCGCGGTGACGCTGTCCGTCGTGTGGGCGTTCAGCGGCCTCGGTCTCCTGGTTTCCACGCTGGCGCGCTCGGCCGAGCGGGCGATCGTGCTGGCGCTGCTGGTCTGGCTGGGGGCGGCGGCGCTGCACGACTTCGCCCTGATCGGGCTGTTGCTCGAGCTACGCCTCGAGCCGCGCGCGATCTTCCTCGCGACGGCTGCGAACCCCGTCGAGGCCGCGCGCCTCGCGCTGCTCACGGGCGTGGATCCGGATCTCAGCGTGCTCGGTCCGGTCGGATTCTGGATCGCGAACACCCTCGGCCCGCGCATGACGCTCGCGGCCGGCACGCTCTGGCCGATCGCCGTCGGCAGCGCCGCGCTCGCCTGGGCGCGGTGGCGCCTCGAGCGCGCGGATCTCGTCGGTTGAAGAAAGGAAGGCTCCTCATGTCACCCCACGCACGGTTTCGTCTCATCAGCATCGGATCGATCGTCTTCGCGCTCGCCTGTTCGAAAGGCGAGAACCCGTCGGGCGCCCCGCCCGCAGCGGTGGCCCCACCCGTTCCGGCGGCGGAGCCTGCGGCAACGGCGGCCTCGAGCGCACGCTACGACGCGAAGGTCATGTTCAAGGCGCGCTGCGTCGTCTGCCACGGAGAGAAGGGGCACGGCGACGGTCCCGGTGCGGCGGCGCTGAACCCGAAACCCCGCGACTACACGGATCCGGCGTGGCAGGGGAGCGTGACGGACGAGCAG
>DASXWF010000558.1:0-5132 GCA_036503835.1 Polyangiaceae bacterium
CTCAGCTTGATCGGCGCGCGCAGCACCACGGGCGAGATCGCCATCTACCCCCTCGTCGAAAATCACCACGAGCACGGGATCCTGAGGCTCACGCTCGCCCCCGCGAGCGGCCTCGGCGATCGCCAGCTCACGGCCGAGGGCTACCTGAAGGCGCTGCTCGAGCATTTTCAGTACGTCGGCGTGCTCACGCTCGAGCTCTTTCAGGCGGGCGGGCGCCTGTTCGCGAACGAAATCGCGCCGCGCGTCCACAACTCGGGGCACTTCAGCATCGAAGGCGCCGTGACGAGTCAGTTCGAGCAACACCTGCGCGCCGTGCTCGGCCTCCCGCTCGGCTCGACCGAGCTCGTCGGGTTCTCGGCGATGCTGAACGCGATCGGCAGCTTGCCGGATCCGAACCTCGTGCTCGGCGTCCCGGACGCGCACCTGCACTCCTACGCCAAGTCGCCGCGCGCCGGGCGCAAGGTCGGGCACGTGACCGTGCGCGCCCGGGACGAGCACACGCTCGCCGAGCGCCTCGCCGTGCTCGGGCCGAAGATCTGGCAGCGCGGGGGTGAACCGGAAGCGCCCACGCAGCGCTCGCCCGTCCACGATGCGCGGGAAAGTTCCCAGGATTGACGAGAACGCCTAGAGTCCCCCGCTGGAGACGAACATGAAATTCGGCTTGGCGCTTGCGGCTTCACTGGGTGGGATTTTGGTTGCGGGTTCGGCCCTCGCCCAGGGCTTTCAGGCGCAAACCGGCGGCGGGTTTTCGACGAGCGCCCCGCCCGGCTACTACCCGCCCCCGCCGAAGGCCCTCGACAACGTGGGCGAGGACGGCCAATTCATCTTCAGCATCGAGCGCATCACGGGCGTCTTCTTCGACCGCCAGAGCCTCGAGTACACGAGCGAGGGCGTCACCTACGAGGACACCATCAAAGGCACCTCGTTCGGCCTGTTCGGCGTCGATAGCGACAGCCCGTCGGCGCTGCCGCGCTTCGCGCTCGACTACGTTTTCTTCCGCGGCCTGACCGCCGGCGCGACCTTCATGATCTCGACGCGCGGTTACTCGCTCGACCACGGCGCCGGGCTGCCGCCCGCCACGTCGCCGGCCACCGCACCCGACGGCCTCACGGTGGTCGCCGGCGGTCGCGTCGGCTACGCGTACGCGTTCGACGAGACGTTCGGCATCTGGCCGCGCGCCGGCCTCTCCTACGCCACGACCAGCTCGAAATCGGAGCTCGTGAATCCGGAGGACGGCGAATCGCTCGGTCTCTACACGTCCGAAGCGCACTTCCTCCAGGCAAACCTCGAGCTGCTCGGCGCGATCTCACCGGTCGAGCACATCGTGCTCTTCGCCGGCCCCTACCTCGACCTCGGCCTCGCGGGCGGCTACTCCCTCGAAAAAGCCGGCATGACCGAAGACCTCGACCGCCGCGACAACCACCTGACGTCGTTCGGCTTCCTCATCCACGCCGCCGGCTACTACTGAAGGGTGGCGACGCGGTTGCTGAAGCGTCGCGACGCAGGACTGGGGCGTCGCGACGCGGGCGGGCTTTTGTTTAGCCGCCAAGGCCGCCAAGAGCGCCAAGGCCGCCAGGGGATTTTTTGGGTGAGTTGCTCGATGCGCTCGACGGAGACTCGGGGTGTCTCAAGGTTCGTACCGGAGCCGCTCCCAACCCCCCAATTCCCTTGGCGGCCTTGGCGCTCTTGGCGGCCTTGGCGGCCCTCTGTTCAATCAACAGTCGGCACGAATCTCCCAGTCCAATGCCGGGAGCCATCAACCGTCGCTCTGCCGACACTGGAATTTGTACCAAATTCCCGCGCAGTGGCCCGGCCGGTGGACCTTTTTGAGGGGTCGGATGCTTGACCCGCTCCTGTGAACAGGTGTAGGTAAATGGCGCATACGGTCTCGCTGCCGCAGGAGAGAACTCATGAAGTTTCTACGAAAGCTGCTCGAGCGCCTTCGCATCCCGCTTCCCGTTCTCGCGTGAGCTTCGGGTCTGACCCGCGCTGATTCAGAACGTGATGCCGCCGGCGATTCGTCGCCGGTGACCGATCGGGTTGGTTTGTGCCGGCGTTGCCGAGCGAGCCGCGTGGTTCGCTCGGCGAAGGGCAGCGAGTTCTGGCTGTGCGAGCGCTCGCGGACGGAGCCCGAACGCTTCCCCAAGTACCCGCGCCTGCCGGTTCGGAGCTGTTCGGGCTACGAGCCGGCTTGAGCTCGACACCCAACGGGGCTGTCAGCGCCGGCGCGTCTTCTTCCGGAGCCCAGGCCGCGACGAATCGCTCACCATGAGCAGCGTGCGGAGGCCGCGCCGGACCCGGCCGAGCTCCGCCTCGTCGAGCGCGCTCAGCATCCCGACGATCTTCCGCTCCCCCGAACGGAGCCGCGCGGGCTCGCGGGCCGGGACCCCGGCGAGCAGCGCCTGAATCGAGGCGCCGAGACTCCCTGCCACACGATCGGCGAGCACGAGACTGAGCGACGCGAGCCGTCCGCCTTCGATGCGCGACACCGTCTCCACCGCGATGCCCGCCGCCTCGGCGAGATTCGCCTGCGTGAGCCCCTGCGCCTTGCGCCGCGCCCGCACCTCCGCCCCGAAATCGCGGAGCAGGGCGATGGGGCGCATGCTCGCGCTTTTCTAGAGGAATGCCCGATTTCCTCCCATGATCTAAAAAGCTACTCGTAAATCCGCCATTTGGATCAATACTCCTGGAAGCGGATGCCGAGCGCAGGCGCCGGCACGGGAGCAAAAACGACATGCTGACAACGGGGAGTGACATGGCGCTCGGCGCGCTCGTGACGGTGGTGATCGCGGGGCTAGCCTTCTTCGATCTGCTCTCGCGCGCGCTCGCGCACGTGCGCCGCGTCCGGAACGAAGCGCTCGAACCGGGCGCCACCGTCGAGATCCTCACGCCCGATCGCTACGTGCTGCGCGGCACGGTGCTCGAGCGCGAGCCGCGTCACTTCTGGGTCGTTCTCGATCCCGGCGACGCGCGCATGCGCGTGCCCGCCCACTGGGTCAGCCTAGCGAAGCGGCGAGCGCGTCGTCGACCTGAGGATGCAGAAAGCGGAAACCGCGCTCCTCGAGGCGCTTCGGAACCGCGCGCTGGCCGGTGAGCATCGGCGTCGCGCCCTCACCGAACAGGAGCTTCAACGCAAAGGACGGCGCCGGCAGCCACGCCGGCCGGTGCAGCGCGCGCCCGATCGCGCGTGCCATCTCGCGCTGCGTGACCACGTTCGGCGCCACGACGTTCACGGGCCCCGAAAGCTCGCGATCGACGACACAGCGTTCGAGCGCGGCCACCGCGTCCTCGAGGTGCACCCACGCGAACGCCTGCTGGCCGTCACCGAGCGGACCGCCCACGAACCATCGAAACGGCATGGCCATTTGCGAGAGCGCTCCGTCACCCGGGCCGAGCACCGGCGCGAGGCGCGCGATCGCGACACGCACGCCCAGCCGCTCGGCGCCCCGTGCCGCGGCTTCCCACTCCACGCACACGCGCGCGAGAAAATCGTCACCCGGCGGCGTTGTCTCGTCACACGCCTCGTTCGGCGGATGCGCGCCGTAGTAGCCGACGCCCGACGCCGAGACGAGCACGCCCGGCCGCACCGTGCTCTTTTCGATGGCGGCCACGAGCGCCTCGGCGCTCTTCACGCGGCTGTCGAGGATGCGTTTCTTCCTCGCATCCGTGAAGCGCACGCCCACGGCCTGCTCACCCGCGAGGTGCACGACGGCCTCGCTCCCGTCCACGACCTTCAGGATCGCTTCCGGTGGGCTCGCGTCCCAGGCCAGCGCGCTCACCCCGGGGAGCTGCGCGAGCCCCGGGGGCAGCCGCCCGGAGCGCGTGAGGACGACGACTTCACGCCCGGCGCCGGCCAACCGTGGCACGAGGCCACGGCCGACATACCCGGTTCCACCACTCACGACGATTCGGCCGGACACGCGTCTCTGTACCACCGCCCTACCGCCTTTCCACGTCGAAGCGCCGGCGTTTTGCAAGATTTTCGCAGGAAGGCTAAGGAAGACGCATGCATTCCTCCTCGCCCGCTTCCTGGCTCCTGGCACTCACGGCCCTCTCGAGCGTTGCGTGCGCGAGCGCACCCGCCGCGCCCTTCGATTCGCTGAAGACGGCCAACGCGACCGCCTACCGCTTGCAGAACTTCGAGCCGCCGCCCGCCGTGCCGGGTGCCGCCGCTCCCGCGCCGGGCGCCGCGATTCCGGGCGTGCCGCCGGAGATCATGACCTGGATTCAGCAGGGCGCGCAGGGCCTCACCCAGCTCATCCCGCCGGGCATCTTGCCGCCGGGCCTCTTGCAGGGTGCCCCCGGGGCCGTCGCGCCTCCGGCTGCGGCAGCGGCGCCGCGCTTTCACGGCTTCCGCATCCTCGCTCAGACCCAGGTCATCGATCCCGAGCTCCGCGAGAAGCTCGGCGACATCCTGGGCGACGCCGACAGCTACGACAACCAGTACGCGCGCTGCGCTCCGGGCGTCATCTATCCGGAGATGGGTCTCTCCTTCAGCGGCGGACCCACCGCGCAGCCGAGCGACGTGCTGATTTCGTTCTCCTGCAGCCAGGTCGTGTCGCGGAGCTTCGCCTGGCCGCACCCGGCGACGGGCATGAAGCCCGAAACCGTCGGATCGCTCACCGAGGTCGTTCAGCAGCTCTGGCCGCAAGGCACGTAAGGACGCAGAGCAGAAGATGGCGGCAGTGCCGCGGCTCGGGCCGCTGTTGTTCGTGACGTTGTCGGCGGCCTCCGCGCACGCCGCCGAAACGCTGCCGCTCCCGTATCACATCGAGTACGAGGCGAAGCCCGGCTGCGCGAGCCGCGAGGCGTTCATCCGCGAGCTCACGAGCCGTACCGAGCGCGCGCGCGCCGCCGTCCCCGAGGAAGAGGGCGCGAAGATCGTCGTCAAGCTGATCGAGAACGACGGCGCGATCGCCGGGCAGCTGACGCTGCTCGAGCAGGACGGCAGCGAAACGCGGCGCGGCGTCGCCGGTGAGACCTGCGACGAGACGGTCGCGGCGCTCGCGCTGATCGCCGCCGTGATCATCGATCCCGAGTCCGTCTACGGGAAGAAGCCGCCGCCCGGGCGCACGGTGAACCCGGAGCGCCCGCACCAGCCCAAGTTTCGCGGCTTTCGTTTCGGCGGCGCG
>DASXWF010000559.1:0-3688 GCA_036503835.1 Polyangiaceae bacterium
TCCGACCACCGTCAACAGCACGGTCGATCGCGGCAACCAGCGTGCGTTGGTGACGCCACCGCAACGCTCGCGGGCCCGCTCGCGGGCGAGCGCCTCGTCGAGAGACATCACGCCGCGCTGCGCGTCGACATCCGTGCCCGACAAGAGCAGCATGTCCGTGCCCGTGCTGCGGTCGAGCAGACGCAGATCGAGCACGTCCGCGTCGTCCTGCAGCCGCAGGTACGCGAGGTATCGGCCGCTCGCGTGGAGCGACGGAGCGAGCGTCGCGGCCGCCCCCGGGGGAATCATGCGATCGAAGTCTTCCAGGCGAATGGGTCGGTTCATGTCTGACGGGTGCGACCTGGTTCGGCGCTACCCGCCAGGCTAGCACCGCGCCTCAGCGCCGGGCTTCGGGCGATCCGGCCGCCCCCGCGCTGCCGTCCTCGATGACCTGCGCGACGACGCAGCGCCCGGGGGTCGAGACGGCGGTGTCACAGACGGCTTCGATGCCGCTCGGAACGGTCGGATCGCATTCGGGGCAGCCGACGTCTGCCTCGCAGAACTCGGAAATGAAATCGGTGCTGCTGACGGCGATGAAGCCGCGGTCGGAGCACTCCTGGCAGCAACCAGCGCCGTCACGAAGGCGGCAGTCTTCGTCCTTCTCGCACTCGGTGTACTGCGTCTGGCGCAGATCGACCTTGCTGCAGAACCCGCTGAAACAGCCGGGAATGTAGTACTGGGACGAGGTCTGGTGCTCGGGTGTGTCGCACGTCGGGCAGGGAATTTCCGGGCACAGCGGGACGACCGAATCGGTGCGTCGGACGTTGTGCGCGACGATCTGGTCGCTCGGCAACGGATCGCAAGGGCAGCAAGCCGTGATCGTGATCCGGCAATCGGCGGCCACGTCGCAGGCAGCGAGGGCGGGCCGCGCTCCCGGACAGGTGGCGAGGCACTCGGCGAGCGTCGAGAACGTGTTTTCGAAGGTGCTCGGACACTGCGAGCTTCCGGAGGGCATGCACTCCTGCGTCGCCGGGTCGTGATAGAAGAACGGCGAGCCGTCGCACTGGCGCAGCGTGGGCGCGCTGCAACGGTCGATCGGGAGAGCGCCACCGGATCCCGCGTTGCCCGCGCCCGCCATCGCCATACCGCCGGACCCGGCGCTCCCTGCCGAACCCGCCGCCCCTTCCCCGCCTGCTCCGGCACCGGACAAGCCCGCGCTCCCCGCAGTTCCGGTCCTCCCTCCACTGCCGCCTTTCGAACCCCTGCCGGCCTGGCTCCCGGCGGACCCACTCGAGCTGCCGGAAGTCCCGCCGCTGGCATCTTTGTCCGGGTCCCCTGCCGAGCTGCTTCTGCCCCCGCAGCCGTTTCCGGCGAGCACTGCCAAGGAAAGGAAGAGGGGAACCAGGCCTGCGCTCGCGCGTGATCGGGGCATCGCTTTCTCCGTGTCGACGCAAGCGCTGTACCGCATCCGGATGGCACAGAATGGCGCACGACCGCTGCCCGAGCCAGCGCTCGCACGGGTCGCAGAGCAGCCGGTGGCTCCGGCGTGCAAATTGACTATCTCGAGTTTCGAGCCGCATGAGTAGCGTGAGCGCGATGCTCTTTCGACCCTCGATTCCTGGCGCACGCCGCCATCCGCCGCTCTTCACGGCGGGTTTGGTCCTGGCGACCGGGCTCTTCGCTGCGTGCGGGCTCGACAAGAGCGAAGCGCCCGAGAGCGGCGGTGACTCGGGCGAGGCCGGCATGAGCTCGGCCGGATCCGCCAGCGCGGGGAGAACCGGAACCGGGGGAACGACCGCCGGGAGAACGGGTACCGGAGGAACGACCGCCGGAAGTACGAGCGGAAGCGGCGGCGGTGGCTCCTCCGGGCGCGCCGCGGGAGGAGCTCAGGGCGAAGGCGCTTCGAGCGGCAGTCACGAGCCGGGAGGTCGAGGTGGGGAAGCTCCGCTCGCCGGCGCGGGTGGCTCGGAGAGCGGCAGCCCCGGAGTCGCGGGTGCGGGAAACGGTGGCTCGGCCGACGAGGCGGGCGGCGGCGGCGGGACCGATAGTGCGAGCGGTGCGGGGGGCGAGGGTGGCGCGCCGACCCCGGTCGAGAACTGCTCGAACGGGCTCGACGACGACGGCGATGCGCGGATCGACTGTCTGGACGGCGACTGCGGAGCCACGCTCTTCTGCGGCGACGAACCCATCGCCGCACGCTGCGAAGAGGACAGCGATTGCGCGGGCGGGATCTGCATTCCCGAGGATCCTCACGGCTTCCCCGGCGGTTACTGCGCGGCGCCCTGCACCCTGGGCGGCGACGCGTGCGGCAGCAATGCAGTCTGTGTACCGTTCTCGGTCGGGCACCACCCGGCCGTTTGCTGGAAGGCCTGCACGGTCGGGGTCGACGACTGCGGTCCCCTGTACGTCTGCGAAGCAGTGACTTCCGTGCCGGACTACGGCTGCGCGCCGGCCTGCACGCGCCACGAGGATTGCCCGGAGCTCGGCAATTGCAATTTCGAACGGGGATTTTGCGATGCGCTGATCGAGATCTGCGGCAACGGCGAGGACGACGACAGCGAAGGCTCGGTCGATTGCGAGGACATGAATTGCTGTGACTCGCCCGCCTGCGCCGGCAACCCGGCACTTTCCTGTCCGTGAGCCTCAGCGCTTGATTTCGAGCCAGCGCCCCGTCCCGCGCGCGATGCAGAGGACGTGCCCCCGCTTGGCCGGGAGCGGACTCACGCTCGCTTCGTGCGGCGCGCCGCTCTCGTCGAGCTCGATGGCGAGCGGCGCCGGGCAGGCGATCGCTTCGCCCGGACGGACCCGCGGGGTGCCGCGCGCGACGGGGGTCGCGGCAAGCGGCGCCACGAGACCGAGAGCTTCGACGGCGAGGCCCTCGCTGATGCGCGCGTAGCCGAGCGTCGCGTACACGCCGCGCGCGTCCACCGCGCAAATGCCTTCGAAGAGCGAGGGCGCTCCGGGGGGCGGGTCGTCCTCGGCCCAGGGGGCCTCGAGCACCACCTTGCCGCGAGCGCGGCGTTCCTCTGCCGGGACGTCGAGCTTGCTCGGGCCGGTGAAGTCGGCGGGAGTGAGGAGCCCGCCCTCGCTCGGGCTCGCGACGTGAAGCAGCGGGCGCACGAACGCGCTCTCGGCGATCGCGCGCGGGCCGACTTCGGCGATGCGCCGGAGCACGGCGGCGCGCTCGGCGCTGCCGCTCTCCGTCGCCGCGCCGACGCCTCGCTTGGCGAGCGACGACAGGGTCGTCACGCGATCGTAGGCGAGCGCGACCGCGAACGCCGGAATCGTGGCCGGCAGCGCGACGCGCGCCGCGGCCGGCACCGTCTCCCCGTCGCGAAACCCGCGGGGGCGCTTCGTGCCGAGCCCCGGTTGGCGCAACCGCACGTCGAAGACGCGCCCGCCGCTGCCGACGCCCGCGACGAGCACCGTGGTCGGTCCGAGCAGTACGTCGGCGTGCCGCCCCGCCGCCGCGAAGAAGCCGGCGATCACGGCCGCGACGGCGCTCTTCGACTGCGCGAGCTCCTCACGCGCGGCCTCTTCGACGAACGGCTCGCTGGCAAGCGCCGTGGCGCGAGTTCTCATTCGTCCTCGTCCGAGTCGAACTCGTCGTCCTCCTCGAAATCCTCAGCGTCGTCAGCGTCCTCGTCGAGCCCTTCTTCGTCAGCCTCTCCCGACTCGTCGGCGTTCTCGGCGCGCAGGCGCTTCGCCA
>DASXWF010000560.1:0-3644 GCA_036503835.1 Polyangiaceae bacterium
CCGGTTGACCCGTGGTCGAGCCTACCGCCCGTGGTCGATCAGGATCCGGAGCTTCTAGCGCTCGGCGTCCGTAACGAAACCTACGCGCGGATTTGCGCGCGCGGTCGGGGCGACAGCTTCGCGAAGGCGCTCTGCTCGAGCGGCGCACGCCCGAGCCTCGGCGGCATGGTCGAGCTCCTGGAGCTCGCCGGTCTCGGCGCGGAGCGGGCCTTCGCGCTCAGCGGAAACTCGACGTCGCTCGTCGCGATGAGCGTCTCGGCGATCAACCCGCGCATCCTCGTGTTCCCGCGGGTCGGCGGCGACCTCCTACGACCGGAGGCGATGACGGCGCTCGGCTTCGTCCGGGGCGAACCCTTCGTCGAGCTCGTGAGCCGCGACCCCGTGAGCCAGGATCTCAACTTCTACCTGCTCGCCTTCGAGCGCGCCTGCAACTACGCGGCGCCGGGCTGCGACCTCGCGAGCCGTCTCACGGCCGAGCTCGAGCGCGACTGGACCGCGTACAGCATCTACGATCAGGACGACCTCCAGGGCACCTCCTTCGATTGTCTGTCGTGCCATCAGCCCGGTGGCCACGGCTCGAAGCGCATCCTGCGCATGCAGGAGCTCGTGAGCCCGTGGATGCACTGGTTCCCGCAGCGCTTCGCGCAAAGGACGGAGTCCGACCGCGTCCTGCTCGCTCACTTCGCCGAAGCGCACCGCGACGACGGCCAATACGGCGGCATCCCGATCTCCGTCATCGAGAACGCGCTCGACGAAGGCAGCGCCGCCCAGCTCGAGGCTTTCGTGCGCGCGGAAGGCTTCGGCGAGCAACCCAATCCGTTCGACGCGCGCATCGCCGCCGAGCTGAAACAGGGCACGAGCCTCACCTGGCAGGCGCGCTTCGAGAGCCACCTGAAGGGCGAAGCCATCGCCGTTCCCTACCCCGCCATCGACGTGACGGACGAGGCGAAGCGCAGCGCCGCGGTCCGCTCGTATCAGGACGTGGTCCGCGGTGCCGCCCCGCGCGAAACGCTGCTCGACCTGCGCCAGGTCTTCTCCCCCGACGCAACCGAGAAGCTCAGCTTCGTCCCGAAGCCCGCCGCCGACGGTAGAGCGGTCCTGCTCCAGATGTGTTCCCGCTGCCACGACGGACGCGGCGATCCGAGCCTCTTCAAAAACCAATTCAACGTGTTGCGACTCGACGCCACGCCGCGCGCGCTGAAAGACTCCGCCATCGCGCGCATCACGGCGACGGACGAGACGCGCATGCCGCCGTGGCGGGTCGGAACGCTCACGCCGGAAGCGATTCAGGCCGCGACGCTGGAGCTCCAGAAGTAACCCTCAGAACGTACCCGCGACGCCGATCGAGGCTCGGCGGGTGTCGTAGTGAAGCGACGGCCTCAGGCTGAACCCCAGCGTCCGGCTGGAGGAGCGCGGGCTTGCCGGCACCTCGTCTCGAGCGATCGCGGCGGCGTCGAGCGTCACCGCCGCCACGATGCCCACGAGCGCGGCGGGGATCGCCACGATGCCGCAGAAGTCGGAGTGCGGCGAGCACATGGCCTGCACGGTCCCGACGCCGAGCCCGACGGGCAGGAGCGTCCGCAGGCCGAGACTCAGCACTCCGCGTCCGGGATTTCCGTGTCCGAAGTGGATGACGGGGCCGCCGAGCGCATACGTCGCCACACCCAGGCCCAACACGGTGCCGGACAACGCGTCGGGGATCGAGCCGTCCTCCGCCAGCGCGGCGCCACCCACGACGAGCGCGAGCGCTACCCCGTCCGCCGTCAGATTCTGCCAGCCGTACCAGCGGCTGGTCATGGCCGGTGGCGCGGGTTCCGAGCTGCGTCCACGGCTGGACGCCTCGGCGGCAGGCGCAGCCGCGTGTGCGGATGACGTCCAATGTCCGGCGCCCAGCATGACCAGCCAGCAGCAGCACGCCCGTCGCAACCACTCGAGCATCGGCTCTCGCTCCTTGGAGAAACCCAAGAGCAAGCGGCGTGCCCCGCCAAAAACCGGCGTTCGATGCGGGACGAGCACCCGACCCGTCCAGGCCGCTGCACAACGTTCGCTACGGCGTCCAGCGTCACGGACGGCGTTCCACCCCGCCGTTCGAAGCGGAGAACGCCGCGCTCAGACCAGCAGATCGCTGATCTCGCGCGGCGTGTAGCGAAAGCGTGGATGGCGCCCCGCGCCCATGCCCGACGGGATCTGGTAGGGCTTGAGGACGGTGTCGTAGAGATCGATGATGTTGTAGACGTTGTCGTAGAAGCCGGGACGGAAGTGGCCGTTGCCGCCGGCGATCGCGTGAAACACGCCTTCCGGGATGTGCCCGGTGGTGGTGCCGCCGCCGCCGTAGTCGGTGCCGACGACGACGAGGGTGTTGTCGAGCACGGTCTTGCCGTTCGCTTCGAGGTAGGTCGGATCGTCGAAGGAGCGCAGCGCGCCGGCGATGTTCGTGATGCAGTAGTGCGCGTGCAGGCGGCACTTGTCCCAGCGATTGTTGTGGAAGTACGCGTCGTGCGGGCTCGTGCCCGGCAAATCTTGAGAAAAATTCACGCTCTGACCGAGGGCGCTGTAGGTCCCCCGCAGGCCGACGTGGCAGCCCGAACCGACGAACAGCATGCTTCCGAAACGCAGGACGTCGCAGCGCAGCGCGAGCGCCATCAGCTCGCCCTGGAGCTGAAAGGCCGCGGCGAAATCCTCGTGGTCTACGATGGGAGCGCTGCCGCCGGCCCCGCCCTGGTCGAGGTCGTACGGCACGTCGGTGCCCGGATCGGTGACGCCCTCCGGCGGGTTGCACGCGTCCTGCCCGACCATGTCGTCGATGGCCCCTTCGACCGGCGCCAACCGCTGTTCGACGTTGCGGATGTTGTCGAGGTGGACCGAGAGCTTGGCTTTCGAATCCGCGCCGAGCGGCGAAGCGTCGCTCGTGTAGTGCTTGTATTCGCCGATCACGGCGTCGAGGACGCTGCGTTTCAGGTGGCGCTCCCGCACGGCGACCGGATCCTCCGGACCGCCCGGAGTACCGGGCGGCGTGAGGCCCCCGAACAGCTGCTCGAAAATGCGCGTGGGGCGCCGTTCGGGGCGTTCGCCCGGACTGCCGTCCTGGTTCCAGTGGCGCGTGTACTGCGAGACCGAGCCGGTGCGAAACCACATGCCGATGGACTTCGAGCCGATACGAGTGGGAACGCCGTCCGGATACAGGTGCTTCTTGGCGATCTGTTCGAGCGAGGGGCCGGACGCCTCGTACTCGCGCTTCTGCGGGTCGCCGACGAAGATCACGTCGCCGACCTTGAAGTGCGGTTCGCCGGAGCCGAAGTCGTGCGCCTGCTTCAGCTCCAGGTTGTTGAAGAACGCCATCTTGCCCTCGAGGGGCTGGAAGGCCTCGAGCGGGCCGCTGAACTTCTTGAGCGCTTCCTCCCGCGCGACGCCCAGGCCGAAAAACAGCGTGATCAGCCGCATCGGCGGCGCTGCCTCCTGCGCGCGAGCCGAACGCGGTCGCATCTCGTCGAGGAACGGAAGGCCGACGAGCACGCCGCCGGAGCCGTGCAGGAAGGTGCGGCGGGAGAGAATCTTCCTCATGGCTGGGTTCCCCCTGCAGGGAGGACGGTTCGGAACAGCGGGCTCTCCACGACGGCGGCGGCCATGGCGGACAGCGTGCTGCC
>DASXWF010000561.1:0-5310 GCA_036503835.1 Polyangiaceae bacterium
CTTCGGTCGCGCCGCCCTCGCCGCCCGTGGCGCCTTCGCCTGCGGCGCCGCCCTCGCCCTCGAGCGGCGGTGTGAACGGATCCGGGACCGAATGACTACCGCAGCGGGCGGCGGCGAACGCGAGCACGAGCAGCACTGCCGCACGAACGCCCCGCCACCCGCTGGCCGAGCGGCGGGGGCCGGCGTCCATCTGGCGCAAAGTCACGCCCAAAGCCTGCCATCAAATCGGCAAAAGTGGGGACCACGACGGCGTAGCAACCCGAGAAAGACCATGGCAAGATGCCGGGCGAGTGCCGCAGGAACGGCTCACCCGCCACGAGATCAGCTGGCTGCTGGCCCAGGAGGCTCGCGGGGCCGCAAAAGTCTTGCGGACCGAGGTCGACCAACTGCGTGCCCCGGGCACGGCGCTGCCCTCGATTCCGCCGGTCGAGACCACGCTCGACGCCCTCGACGACACCATCGAGATGCTGAGCGCCCTGAACACGGGGGCCCGCGGCAAGCCGCGGCGCGGCCGCATCGACCTCGCGTCGCTGCTGGTCGAAATTGCGCCGAACGCCCGGGTGGCCATCGCCCCCGGCGCCGGGACCGAAGTGTTCGGAGAGGAAGCGGAGCTCCGCCGCATGCTCCACCTGCTCGTCAGCCAGGCGAGCGGGCGCGGCCCGGCCGAAGCGGAGGTCGAGGTGAAGATCCGCCGGCAGGGCGACTTCGTGCGCATCAGCGCGGACCTCGGCCCGGACACCGCCGCGCTCGGAGAGCTCGAGCAACGCTGGCTCGCGCGCATGGCGCTCCGGCACGGCGGAACGATCGAGCTCGAGGGCGGAACGCATTCGATCCTGCTCCAGGCCGACGGCGCCATCGACCAGCGCGAGGTGACCGAGCTCCGAAAGGAGCTCGAGCAGGCCCAGCAGCTCGGCGAGGCCTACGCGCGAGAGCTCGCGAGCGTGCTTTCGGCGGGCGATATCCGGACCGAGGCGCCGCCGCCGAGCCGCGGCGATCCCGAGCGTTTCTACGGCGTGCAGAGCCTGGCCGCCGCGACGCACCGCGGTCTGCGCGGCCTGCTCGACGGCTTGCGCGAGGCGCTCGAGCCCCGTGAAGCGGCGGCGGATTCCCGGGCCGACGCGATACACCGGCTGCACGCCGCGCAGGAGCTCGTGGTGGAGCTCGGCTGGGCGGTGGACGTTTCGCTCGAAGGCGAGCGGGAAGAGCTGGATCTCGTGGCGCGGCTGCGCGAGGCGGCCTCCCAGATCGAGCCGCGAGCCGCGCGCGGCGGCGTCGAGATCGCGCTCGGAACGGCGTCCGGCGTGAAGCTGCGTGCCGCCCGCGCCCCCCTCGACCTGCTCCTGAAGTGCTTATTGAACCACGCGGTCGCGGCCACGCCGCGCGGCGGCGAGGTCCGGGCCGAGGCGCACCGCACCGAGCTCGGGCTCGCCCTCTGCATCAGCGACGGCGGCCCGCCGGTCCCCGAAGCCTCGCGCTGGGAGACGATCCGGCATCACATCGATCCGACGAGCCTGGGGCGTCCAGCGGGCGTGTCGCTCGTGCTCGCGGACGCAGCCTGCACGGCCCTGTCGGCCGATCTCGAGCTCCGTGACTCCGGTGGCCACAGCGAAGTCTGGGTCACTTTTCGAAAGGCCTGACGAGAAGCGATGCGCATCCTCGTCGTCGAAGACCAAGACTCGATCCGCCGCATGATTGAAGCCCTCGTTCAGGGGCGCGGCTACAAGGTCACCGCCGTGGCGTCCGGTGCCAAGGCCATCGACGTGGCGGCCACCGATCCACCGGATCTGGTGCTGCTCGATCTGATGATGCCCGGACAGTACGACGGCTTCGAGGTCTGCAGGCGCCTGCGCGCCGACGACTCGACCAAGAACATCCCGATCCTCGTGGTCACCGCGATGGATGACGACGACGCACGCACGCGCGCGACCCAGGCCGGCGCCACCGCGTTCTTCACCAAGCCCTTCAGCCCGATCGCGCTCCTCAAGGAGATCGAGCGGCTCAGAACCGCCTGAACGGCCGGAGCTCCGAGCTTCAGCCGGGCGCGGAGAGCGTGGGGAGCAGGCTCCGGGCGCGCTCCTCGGCCGCGCGCAGGATGCCGCGCGCTTCGACCTCCGGAATGCGCAAGGTTTCGCAGAGCTCGTCCAGGAGCTTGCGCTCCTTTTCGTGCTGCTCGCCGTCCACGAACGACACCAGCACGGCGTGCTGCAAAAGCACGCGGCGGTCGTCGTGGGAAAGCTCGTGGATCGGAATGTCCTCGAGCGTGCGCGGCTGCTTCGCGAAGAGCAGGATCTCGCGCCGCTCGGTGGGCGTCGCGTTGAACGCGTCGAGCAGGCTGTCGAGAATCTCGGTTTCCTCGGCGGCAATGCGCCCGTCGGCCCAGGCGACACTGACCAGCCCCTTCACGATGGCGAGGTTTTGCGGGTGCACGGGCGCGCAGCATCCCACACTTTTTCAGTCGCCGTCCATGCCGCGAAAGTCGAGCGTCAGACCGAGCATGCTCGCGACCTCCAGCTTGAGCGTGATTTCCAGCAGCTTCAGCGCCGAGATGGCCGCGACGAGCCGCGGGCGATCGCTTCTTACGAGGCTTTCGAGGGGCGCGTCGAGCGCACGCACGGCGAGGCGCGCCGCCTCCCAGCGTTGCTCGACGCGCGCGGCTCGCTCGACCGAAACGCCCCGCACCCGATCGGCGAGGCCGGTCCCGCGGCCTCGATACAACTCCTCGCACGCGAGGTACTGCGCCTGAAGCCCGAGGTGAGACGTCCGGCTCCGGCCTCCCTCGCTCGCCCCGAGCACCAGCTTCTGCTTTCGATCGAGCTCGATGACACGATCGAGGCGCTCGACCGCGAGCAGCTCGATCGTCCGCACGATCTCGCCGACGACCAGGCTCGAGCTCTCCCCCGCCCCGCGCGCCAGACGCTCGGCGTACGCCGCGCCGTCGCCGAGCAGGTTCGCCGCTGCGCGTGCGTGGTTCGCTATGGCCCGGGCGTACGCAGAAGAGAGCGCGGCGCGCCTCGCCCCGTGCTCGCCTCGGAAGAGCTCGCCCGCCGCCCGTTCGTCGAGCCCTGCCGGAAACAACAGGTACTCGAGCGCATACAGACCCTTCACGTCCGCTCCGAGCTCGGCCACGAAGCGCTCGTCGAGCGCGTTCGAGCCCGCGAGCGCCGCTTCGACGGCCTCGACCTTCAGCGGCCAGTACAGCGAGCGCGCGAGCGCGGAGCTCTCCTCGAAAGGTCCGCTTCGAAAACTTTGCACGCGCTTCCAGGAGAGGAGCGCCGGTGTCCACAGCCCGCGCGTTCTTTGCAGCGCGGCGGGCGACTGCTCGAGCTGGGCCGCGACGCTCGCGAGCCTCTCGCTCGCCGCCACCACTTCTCGAGCGCGCGGAACGAATACCTCACGCGCGAGCGCCGACAGCACCGCTTCGCGCGTCGGCGGCGGGCGCGAGCGGCACGCGGCCGACGCCCAGACGGGCACCACACCGGCGAGCGCAGCGGCCAAGAACCGCCGTCGCGACCGCGCGGGCGCCCTCGCTCGCTCACGAGGAGGTCGCATCGCGCGCGGTGGCCTGCACGGCGGTGAGCGCGATCGTGTACACCACGTCCTCGACGAGACAGCCGCGCGAGAGATCGTTCACCGGACGCGCCAGCCCTTGCAGCATCGGCCCCATGCTCACGACCTGCGCCGAGCGCTGCACGGCCTTGTACGTCGTGTTGCCGGTGTTGAGGTCCGGGAACACGAGCACCGTTGCGCGCCCCGCCACCGCGCTGCCTGGCGCCTTGGAGCGCGCCACCTCCGGCATCACCGCCGCGTCGTACTGCAGCGGGCCGTCGAGCAAGAGCCCGGGACGGCGCTCGCGCGCGATGCGCGTCGCTTCCGCGACCTTTTCCACCTCGCTGCCCGCGCCGCTCGTGCCCGTGGAGTAGCTCACGAGCGCCACGCGCGGCTCGATGCCGAACGCGCGCGCGCTGTCCGCCGACTGGAGGGCGATGTCCGCGAGCATCTCGGCGTCCGGGTCGGGATTCACCGCGCAGTCGCCGTACACCAGCACCTGCTCCGGCAGGCACATGAAGAAGACCGACGAGACCAGACGCGCGTCCTTCGCCGTACGGATCAGCTGCAAGGCCGGGCGCAGCGTCTCCGCGGTCGTGTGCGTCGCGCCGGCGACGAGCCCGTCCACGTGCCCCTCGGCGAGCATCATCGTCGCGAGCACGATCTCGTTTTCGAGGAGCTCCGCCGCGCTCTCCGGCGTCACGCCCTTCTGCTTGCGACGTTCGTAGAGCCCGTTCACGTAGCGAGGGATGTGCGAGCGCGAGTCGAGGATCTCGAGGGAATCGGGCACGCGCAGGCCGCGGTCGGCCGCGACGTGGGCGATGCGCAGCGGATCGCCGATCAGGACGCAGCGGGCGATTCCGCGGAGCTCGCAGGCGATGGCCGCCGCCACCGTACGCGGCTCTTCCCCTTCGGGCAGTACGATGCGCTTGTTCGCGGCGCGCGCGCGCTCGATCAGTTGGTAACGGAAGGCCGGCGGCGAAAGCCGGCTGGGCCGGCCGGGCTCGACGCCCTTCCTGAGCCAGGCGCTCTCGATCGATTCTGCCACGGTGCTCATGGCGAGCTCGGCGCGCTCGTGATCGTCGACGGGGACTTCGTTGTCGAGCCCGAGCACGCGCAGCGCGGTCGGCAGGGTGTTTTCGGGGACCGAAAGGATGCTGAGCCCGGTCTCGACCGCACGCGAGCAGAGACTCAAGACCTCCGGCGACGCCGGCAACGTGCCCGTCAGCAGCAGGCCGGCGAGCGGCTCGCCGGTGAGCGTTCGCAGCGCCGCCGCCATGAGCACGTCGTGTCGGTCGCCCGGCACGATCACGAGCGTTCCGCGTGTCAGGCTCTCGATCACCGCGGGCACGGCCTTGGCGCCCACGATCACATCGAGCACCCGCCGCTCCATGTCACCGCGCCGGACCACCTCCGCGTTCAGCAGGCGCGCCACGTCGCCCACCCGAAGTGCGCCGAGCTCGGGCCGGAACGGGATCGCGCCGAGCAGCCGCAGCCCGACCGCGTGCAGCGCCTCACGATAGGTCTCGACAGAGCGCTCGAAGCCGGGCGCGTGAAACGAGAGCCCCGCCTGGCTCAGAAAGCCGCTCACGCGCTCGACCGGACCGCTCTCCGTCTCGCGCACCTTGTTCAGGAGGCAGCCGGCGATCTCGGTCCCCGCGTAGTCGTGCGCCGCGATCCGGAGATGCTCGGCGGTCTGCTGCGGATCGCCGTCCTCCGGCGTCCCGACCAGCACGACCTCCGCGTCGAGCGCGCGCGCGATCT
>DASXWF010000562.1:0-2658 GCA_036503835.1 Polyangiaceae bacterium
AGCCCCGCGCTGAGCTGGACGCTCAGGTGTTCGCGCGCAGGGCCGAGAATTCTCCCGGATTGCCGATGGTCGCGGGCTCGGGGCCGTCGCCCTTGAACTTCCGGGTGTCGTCGTATTTGCCGAAGCAGCGCACTTCCTCCAGGCCGTCCTTGAGCGGGAAGCCGTCCGGACCGCCCTTCACGCCGATCGCGTTCATCAGGTTGCAGAAGTACTTGTTGATGGACCGCGACGTTGAAGCACCGGTTTCCGCTCTTCGCCGCGGAGAAGCTCGTTCCGGTCCACGCGCCCGCGCGTCGCGAGCTGAAAGCCGTGCGAACCGCGGTCGGGCGCCTTTACACGGGGCACGCTCGTGAACGAGTTCGAAGCCGAGCTGCGCGCTCCGACAGTCATGGTCTTCCCGGTGAATCGGGTTGGGCGGCCCCTCGGCGCGGCCAGCAGCGGCACGGGCGCGGCGCTTCCGGCCGGCGGCACGTGGAGCTTCGAAACGAGCACCGTCGACGACCCGGGCGTGGACGCCGTCGCGTTCGCCTCGGCGTCGCTTTCTCCCTGAGCCCGAGCGCGACGCTGCGCCGGGTTCGCCCGGCGAACGAGCCCCCGACGTTGCCGCCGAGTTACCCCCTGGTGCTCGGTCGCGCGCGGAGCGCCGTGCGCTAGGCTCTCGGTGCGTGACTTCTCGCCTTCCCGCATGGCTCGAGCCGATGGCGGCCACGCTGACCGAGGAGCGCTTTCAGGCGCCCGAGTGGGTGTTCGAGCGCAAGCTCGACGGAATTCGCGTGCTCGCGTTCAAGGACCGGCGCGAGGTGCGTCTCTTCTCGCGCAATCGTCTGCTGCAGAACGACGCCTATCCCGCGTTCGTCGCCGCCGTCGCGGAGCTCGCCGCCGAAGAGCTGATCCTGGACGGGGAGGCCATGAACGGCTGGGAACGTCAGGTCGCCGACGGCTACTACCTGTTCGACCTGCTCTGGATCGACGGGCGCGATCTCACGGCCCTACCCCTCGACGAGCGGCGCGAGGTCCTGACGAGCCTCGCGTTGAAACCGCCGCTCCACCTCGTGGAACGCATCGACGAGCCGGAGCCCTGGTTGCGCGCTTGCCGCGAGGGCTGGGAAGGCGTGATCGCGAAGCGCCGCGACTCGACGTACGAGCATCGCCGCTCCCGGCACTGGCTCAAGATGAAGTGCGAGGCGACGCAGGAGCTCGTGGTCGGCGGGTTCACCGAGCCACGCGGCAAGCGCGTCGGACTCGGGGCGCTGCTCGTCGGCTACTTCGAGGGCGAGGACTTGGTGTTCGCGGGCAAGGTCGGCACGGGCTTCGACACGAAGCTCCTGCTGGAGCTCCGCCGGCGCCTGGACGCGCTCGAGCTCGCCGCTCCGCCGTTCACGAAGGGCGTGGGCCTGCCGCGGGCCGGCGCTCACTGGGCGCGGCCGGAAATCGTGGTGGAAGTGGCCTTCCTCGAGTGGACGGCGCACGACAAGCTCCGGCACCCGAGGCTGCTCGGGCTCCGCAACGACAAGCAGGCGCGCCAGGTCGGGCGGGAGCGAGCGTGATCACGCACCCGGACAAGGTGATGTTCCCCGACGACGGCATCACCAAGGGCGAGCTCGCGCGCTACTACGAGGCCGTCGCGCCGTTGATGCTGCCTCACCTCGCCGGACGCCCCGTCACGATGGAGCGCTATCCGGCGGGTATCGCGAAGAAGGGCTTCATCCAGAAGGACGTCTCGAAGGGCTACCCGGAGTGGCTCGAGCGCGTCGAGGTGCCGAAGAAGGACGGCTCGAGCTTTCATCCGCTCGTCGGCGACGCGCGCGCTCTCGCGTGGATCGCGAATCAGAACTGTATCACGCCGCACGTCTGGGCTGCGCGCGTGCCCGAGCTGTTCCATCCGGACCTGTGTGTATTCGATCTGGACCCCTCCCTGGAGGACGCGGCGGCGCTGCGCGACGCGGCGCTCGCCGTGCGGGCGCTGCTCGACGAGCTCGGCCTGCCGAGCTGGGTCAAGACCTCCGGCTCGAAGGGCTTTCACATCGTGGTTCCGCTCGATCGCTCCGCCGACTTCGAGGTCGTGTCCCGCTTCGCGCACGGCGCGGGCGCGCTCCTCGTCAAACGCCGCCCCGATCTCGTGACGCAAGAGTTCATCAAGGCGGACCGCGCAGGCCGGATCCTGATCGATACGGGGCGCAATCACTACGGCGCGACCTTCGCCGCCGCCTACGCCGTTCGCCCGCGCGCGACGGCGCCCGTGTCCGCCCCGTGCACCTGGCAAGAGCTCGAAAGCCTGGCGGTCGGCCCGCGAACGTTCACGCTGCGCGGCATGCCGGCGCGCGTCGCCGCCGTATCGGATCTCTGGGCGGAGCTTCACCAAAGCGCCGTCGCGCTCGGCCCATCGCTTTCGACACTCGAAGCCTCGCTGAGCGACGCCGACTGGCACGCCGCGCGCGCCGCCTCGGTCCGCAAACCGAAGGCGCGCAAGCGCCCGCGCTCGGACTGAATCCGGCGCACCGCCCTATCGTTGCCGTCGGTTGCCTCGGGGAAAACCGTTGGGCTTGCCGGAAGCCGCCACGACGCCAGGGAGACGCCAGGGCCCGCCAAATTTTGGGGGGTTGGATTTCCCGACTCGGCACGGTTTGCAAACCCAACCCTAGAAATCCTCTGGCGGGC
>DASXWF010000563.1:0-7386 GCA_036503835.1 Polyangiaceae bacterium
CACGGACAGATTCGAGCGCATCAGCGGCGTGCCCGTGTTTGGCGTCGAGCATTACGTTCTCGACTTGAGGCCGAGAAACCATCGCTATGAGTCGGTCGTGGCGGAAACCAGCTGGCTCCGACCCTTCGACGACGGCCGCGAACGCGCCGACCCGGCCGCCATGCCCGAATGGATCCGCCGCCTCACGAAGCAAAGGGAGCGGGCGTGATGCACGTCGACGAGTTCATCGATCGGCACGGTGGCGACAACTACGCCCGCTGGATGCTGCTCCACTTCCGTCTCCCGGCGATTCTCCAGCTCGACTTCGGCCAGTTCATCGCTGACAAGCGGCTGTTCTGCACGTACGACGGGTGCCGTTACCGATGCACCGGGGCGAGCCGGCTGGGTGACGTTTGGCTCGCGGACAACTTCGATCGGGAGACGGGATACGACCTGCGCGTCGACGTCGACAAGTGCACGGACTGGAGCGCAGAGCCGTGATCCACCGCATCCTCATCACCAAACTAGTCGAATCCGAACTCGCCATCGAGCTCGACGCCGACGACGCGCCCGAGGCTGAGCGGTTGGCGAGGGAGCGGGTGCCGGAGGATGGGAAGGAGTGGACGGTGGTGAATCAGGAGATGTGCGTGAAAGCCGAGCCCCGGTAACGCCTCGGAACGAGCTGCGCGGGTTCGGTCCTCCCCTCCCGATTCGCGCGGCTCCTTCGGTGGCATCACCGCCCAAAACAACAGGTGAAGAAGCAATGGCCGATTACCGATTGATGTACGACTCCGACTACCTCTACGCGTTCCACCTTCAGGGAAGGGAAGCGACGGTCAAGATCGCGAAAGTGACCGGCGGGAAGCTGAAGGACAAGGACGGGAAGGAGAGCCGCAAACCGTTCGTGTACTTCGAGGGTAAGCAGAAGCCCCTCCCGCTGAACAAGACGAACGGCTCGTTGATCGCCGACCTCTACGGCAAGGACACGAAGAACTGGGTCGGCAAGCTCGTGACGCTGTTCCCAACGACGACCCAGGCGTTCGGGAAGCTCCACGACTGCATCCGGGTGCGCCCGGCGGTTCCGAAGGGCGGCGAGTCGAGTGGCTCGATCGACGAGAACGCGGAGGCGCCGGAGCCGGGAGCGGACGGGTGATGGGCAACTGCTCTAACTGCAAGTTCTGGAACGACCGGCACACATACAGGCCGAACGAAGTCGTCGATGTTACGCACCAAGCGTGCTCGCGAATCGTCAAGTCCTGGGACGGCGCCGCGTTTCTGCGAAGCTCCCGGTTTGAGGATGCGCACATGTTTACGGCCCGGGACTTCGGGTGCGTCCTTTGGGAGCAGAAGTAATGCCGCTGTCCGGCGAGCCACCAATATGCGTGGAGACCTGCTACGCGGGCGTCGCGGCCTGCGAATGCGGCGCCGTCGAGTGGCAAATGTCGGCAACGCTCATTGGCTGCAAGCGATGTGGCCGACACTGGGGGCGCGTAAACGGTGCGTGGGTGCTGGACGGAGACAGCGTGCCCGAATCACAGATGTCTCGTGAGGACTGGCAGCTAGTCCGCTGGTGCGTGCTCACGGTCTCGAAGGGATTCGCCACTGGTCGTGAAGGCCAGCTGGCGGCAAGCGGGCTGCTCTCGAAGCTCGACCGTGCAATCGGGATGATCGACCCGGGATGACCATGCCACCCCTTCATTTCAGCCAACTAAAGGCCATCGCGCGCTCCCCGCTCCACTACAAGCACGGCCTATCCGTCCCGCTCCGCGACACCAAGTCCCTGCGCATGGGCCGAGCGGTAGACGCGATCCTGTTCGGAACGTGCGGCGTCGTTGACTACAAGGGCCAGCGGCGCGGGAAGGAATGGGAAGCGTTCGCCCAGGCCAACGCCGGCTCGATCTGCCTGAACGCGACCGAAGCCGCCCAGGTTCGCGGCATGGCGAAAGCTCTCGAGCAGCACTCGGACGCGATGTACCTCTTGAGCGGCACCCGGCAGAGAACGATCCGCTGGAAGATCGCCGGCCGCGAGTGCGAAGGGACGCCCGACAGCTTCCGCCCCGCCGAGCTCGCCGACCTGAAAACGTGCGAATCCGCCCAGCCCGCTCGGTTCCCGTGGAAGGCGCGTCAATACGGGTGGACGGCTCAGGTCTGCTGGTACCGGGAGGGGCTGGAGCAGGCGGGGCTAGCTGCACCGAGCGTGCTCTGTCTCGTCGCGGTCGAATCGAAGCCGCCGCATCCCGTGACCGTGTTCGAGCTGACGGAGCGGGCAATCGACGAAGGCACCCGAACGTGGCGGCTCTGGTTCGAGCGGCTCCGCGCCTGTGAGGAAAGCAACGAGTGGCCCGCGTACGCAGCGAGCCGCGTGCCGTTCGATGCGGCCGACTCGGAGAGCTCGAGCCTTTCGCTCGTGATTGACGGAGAAGAAACGGAGATCGACTGATGGCACCCCAAAAACCCGACCCCAAGCGCGAAATGGACGACGCCACCCGAATCGGCCGTCTCGTTCGCACCATCCAGCGCATCGAGAAAGAGCGTGACGCCGAGCTCGCGGACGCGCCGCAATCGATCCACGCGAGAGCAGCGAGCCGCCTCGCCAAGGCCTACGAAGGCGTCCCGGCTCACATCGTCAACGCGGCGGTTGCGGCGGTCGAGGCGATGCGGCCAAAGACGGAAGCGCCGGAGAGCGAGTGACCTCCCCTGCGCACTTCGGGGAGGGGGCGGGGTGATGCGACTCCGCCTCTGGCTCATCGCAATGGACGCCGCGCACTGGCTCTACCGGCATCGGCTCGCGTCGCACGGTCTCTATCTCTGGACCGTCGGCAAGGCTTCGGACGCGACGGACTGGGGACCAGCCCTCGAAGCCGAGCAGGCGGGGGAGGGGACGGATGGCCGAGGGCTCGGTTGAGCAGGTCCTGGCCGGCGAGGCTACGTGGTGCGTCGTTCATGGCGATTGCACGACCGTGGAGCTGCCGCCGGACACGTTCGACCTCTGCCTGAGCGATCCGCCCTACGAGCTCGGCTTCATGGCGCGCAAATGGGACCGGAGCGGCGTGGCCTTTCGCGCCGAGACGTGGGCCCGCTTCCTCGCCGCTTGCAAGCCCGGCGCTCACCTGTTCGCGTTCGGCGGCACCCGCACGGCTCACCGCATCGCCTGCGCTATCGAGGATGGCGGCTGGGAGATGCGGGATTCGATTCTCTCGCACGGGCTCGCCTGGATGTACGGGTCTGGATTCCCGAAATCGAAGAATCTCGGTGGCGGGATCGGGACTGCGCTCAAGCCGAGCTGGGAGCCGATCGTCGTGGCGCGAAAGCCGTTCAAGGGGACCACCGAGGATGTGTTCGCGGCGCACGGGATGGGCGGGCTGCAGATCGATGCGTGCCGGATTGCCTCCTTCGGAGGAAGCCCAGCGGCCGATCGGCGCGCCTCAGCTCGCGCAACGGGCAACGCGCCGATGTCCAACGAGAGCGCCGCCGACAGCGACTCGCGCGGGAAGATTGGCCGCCGAGGCGACCCTGCGGTCTACATGGCCGAGCGGGAAGCTGAGCTCATCGGCCGCTGGCCCCCCAACGCCGTCTTCACCCATCACCCCTTCTGCCGCCTCGCCGGCACGGTCGACGTCGCCGCGAACCCGACCTGGGACACACCGAACCGCGAGACCGAGCCGAGCGCGTTCACCGGCGAGAAGGTGAGCAAGGTTCGCCACGCCAATGGCCGAGACGGCGAAGCCTCCGCTGATCGTCGCTACGCTGACCGCGGCTCTTCGAGCTTCGCTCCGCTCCCTGGTGCTCGTCGTGACACCGAGACCGTGGAGCAATGGGAGTGTGTTGAGGGGTGCCCCGTTCGCCAGCTGTCGATTCAAAGCGGAACCTCACTGTCGAGCGGAGGCGTTAAGTCCGGCAAAGGCCCGAAGCAGCGCGGGGACTTTTCTTACATAGGGACGCTGGGCGCGAATGTCGGCGGCATCGGCGACACCGGCACCGCCGCCCGCTACTTCCCCCAGTTCCAACACGACCCCGAGCTCGACGACGTGGCGGCGTTCCTCTACCAGGCCAAGGCGGCACGTTCCGAGCGGGACACTGGTCTCGACAGTTTCCGCGCTCGCTCGGCAGCCGAAGCGACGGACCGCGAAGACGATCAGAAGGGCCTGAGCTCGCCACGTGCTGGAGCTGGCAGGAATGGCGGCGCCCGCAACGTCCACCCGACGATCAAACCGATCGAGCTCATCCGCTGGATAGCCCGGCTCGGCAAACCACGCCGCCCCGATGGAATGAAGCCCCTCGCCCTCGTGCCGTTCTCCGGCGCCGGGTCCGAAATGGTCGCGCTCGTGCTCGAGGGCTACCGGGTGATCGGGATCGAGCTGAACGACTCCGACGAAGAGCCGTACGTTTCGATCGCCCGAGCTCGGCTGCACCACTACGAGGGGCGAGAATTCACGCCGAGGGCTGCGCTGCGATCGGCAGAACCGCCGAAGCAACCGGGCCTGTTCGTGACGAGGGAGCCATGAAACGAATCCTCGCCCTCTCCCTCCTGGCCTGCACAGTCGAACCCACCTGTGTCTGGTCCCCGATGTCTTGGCATCCCCCACCCGCCACCGACACCACCCCAACCTGCACCGCCATCATCGGCGCAAACGGCACCGGCCTGCTCTTCGCGAACCAAGACCCCTGCGTCACCGAACCAAAGCACGAGTGCTGGACATCCCGCCCCGAGGTGATTGCTGACCTCCGAGCGTACGTGGACACTTCGATCCCGAGGTGGCGGTCGATAGCGACGCCGAAGGTTCTGGAAGGGGCGCCGTGTCATGTCGAGGGGGAGTGTCGGGGGTTGAGGGAAGAGTGGCTGACGGGGCAGGAAGAAAGGGAATGAAGATGGAACAGTTTCACGTTGGGCAATTGGTCGGTTTCGGTGGCGGCGAGTGCGTGATCGAGCGCATCACCCGCAATTGGATCAAGCTCGTCGGCCACGATATCGCGGTGGACCCGACTGCCCTGACCCCGCTCGAGCCGAAAGTGGGGGACACGATCCGCGTCGTAGCGATCTCACGGCATGATAAACACCCGAGCCACCGAGTCGGTGAGGAGGCCGTAGTAGACGACGAGTTCCGCCGCACAAACGAAGCCGGGGACGTGCAGCGCGACGGCGACTGGTGCTACCTCAGCTGCGCGAACGATGGCGCTGGTACCTGGTGCCGCGTTGTATTGCTCCGCCGCGCCTCCCCGCCCGCCGAAGTGAAGGAGGCTGACCGGTTGTTCAAAGGCGACTGCTGCACGTTCTGCGGCGCTCGCGGCAACGATGTCGTCCACTACATCGGACACAAGAGCGACCCGCGGCCTTACAACGTCTGCCGTTACCCGAAGCACGCGGATGAGCCCTGGTGGGGCTCGTGCGGCAAGGAGTACGAACGCCGCAAATCCCTCCAACCCGCCCCAACCTCGGCGGGTGAAGCTGTAGCGGCGGGGTGGGTGCCGCGCAGTGGTGAGCATGTCGAGGGCGAACACTGGAACGACTGCGGCAAGACGCTGCGCGGAGCATTTCTCTATTTCGACGACGAAGGCGACGCGCAATGCAAGTCGCTGGACGGGACCGGTGAGTGCACCATCAAGCGCCGCGGTCTCAAGCCAATCTCTCCCCCGCCGGCCGGTTCTGCTCTGAATGGGGACGCCCAGGCGAGTGCTTCAGAGCCGGTCGGCGGCGGGAGTTTGAAGCCGGACCCGGTGCCTTCCCTGTGCCAGCTCTGCCCCGACTGCCACGCTCAGATTGAGCTCAACGGTCCCGAGCGGTGCACCTACTGCGCACACCGGGAGCTGGAAGAAGCGGGCCGTCCTCCCGTGAACCCGCAATGGGCACACCACGATCGAATGCGCGCACTCGCCTACCTCGGCCACGAAGATGACGCCCTCAACCGCCTCGCCGCCACCCGCCGCGCCAAACTCGCCCAAACGAAAGAGGCGATGGACAGGCCGGCGGTGGAGCGGCACCCGGCCCCATCGTCAATGGCCTCGTCCCGCGGCGTCGTGTTCGGCCCGCTCGGTGAGAAGCAGTTCCACCGGTCGGCGAGGCGGCATTGGAAGCGTGACGAGGGGCATCCGAGCAACTGGCCGAGCATGCCGGACGTGGAGGAACTCTGATGCCCGAGTGGTTCTTTCTCGCCCAAGACAACAGCTGCCACTGGTACTGCGTCCCCACGTCGAAGCGCGAAGAGTGGGAGGCGTGGTGCGACATCCCGGAGGACGACGAGCGGTCGTGGAACGAGCCGGACTACGCGCGCAGGTTGGACGGCGGCCCGGAGCAGGTCGAGTTCCAGAATCCGAAGGGCGGTGGATTGTGACCCCGCTGTCCCGCCCCGAGCGCGAAGAATTGGAACGGCTCACCAACCGAGCCTTGCGCTACACCGAGGAGCACCCTGACGAGGCAGACGATCTCGATCTGCCTGAGTGGCCCACGGAGCTACTCCAATTCGTAGAGGCGACGAGCCCCGAGAATGTGGCCGCCCTGCTCGAGTCCGCCTCCTTCGCAGAGCGGGCGGCGGCTTTCTTGAGGGAGCATGGCAAAGCCGCACTTGAGTCGCTCGAGATTCACGCCGTCGGTGAAACGCTGGCGCTACGGACCGCGCTCGCCGAACTCCTCCGCTCCCTTCCTGCCCAACCCGCGAAGGAGAAGCCAGATGCCCCGTAAGCTCGCCATCATCGAGATCGAGACGGGCAGCGAGGAGCTGTGCGGAGACTGTCACTTCAGCATCGAGGACGACTGCGTGGCGTTCCCCGGTGTGCCCGGCCGTCGCTACGGCCTGAAGCTCGGCTGGTACAGGCTGGACGCCTGCCTCGAAAGCACCCGCCTCGCCTCGCTCGACCGGGCGGTGGTGGAAGCGGCCAAAGCTCTGCGCGACGACGACAACTCTTGGCCGAAGGAGCAGGCTCTACAGGCAGCGGTGGACGAAAGGCGGAAAGCGAATGGCTGACCTCGACCCCGCGCTACTCGAGACCGGTCGCCAGATCGTTCGCGACTGGTCCGAGTCCAACGGGAAGGGTCTCGCGCTTTCGATCATCATCGCCAAGGCCCTCCAATCCGAAGGCGACCGCCGCGCCGAGGGCATGCGCACCGACTGCGTGAACGCCCTACTCACCGAGCGCATCAAGTACGACGAGGACGGCGAGGGATACAACGTCTTGGGCGACGCAATCGACGCAATCCGCTCGTTGCCACTGGAGAAGAAGTGAACTGCAACTTCTGCGACAAGCCCAGGGCTGAGGTGCACCTTCTCATCGCTGGCAACGGTGCGACGATTTGCGAAGAGTGCGTCGACTTGGCGGCTGAGATCGTTGCCGAGGAAAGACGCGAAGCGCTGCGTTGGCTTTCTGCGTTCGGAAATCTCGAACTGGCCGTGAAGCAGGAACAGGAGCAATTGA
>DASXWF010000564.1:0-5425 GCA_036503835.1 Polyangiaceae bacterium
CTATCCCCAAACTCCCCAGGCCCTACGATAGACGACTGGTTTAATTAATTTCTCTTAGGATCGAAGAGAAGAGGGTCTCCTGCCGGTCTGCCCGGAGGGCCTGGAAGTCCTTTCGGAATCCTGCTGGCGCCTCGCTGCCGCTCCGGTTAGAGCTGTCCGCCCGATGCACGTCGTCGTCACGAAAAAGGACCTTCTTCCGGTTCTCGACCGCTGCCAGGGCGTCGCGGACAAGAAAAGCACCATGCCGGTGCTCGGCAACGTGCTGCTCGAAGTCGGCGGACCGAACGAGCTGCGTCTTTCCGCGACGGATTTGATCCTCGCCGTGCGCGGCAAGGTCTCGGCGCGCGTCGAGCAGGGCGGCAGCGTCGCCGTGGGCGCGCGCGATCTCGTCGAGCGCGTGCGCAACATGCCCGACGGCGAGATCGGCATCAGCAGCACCGCGAACGCAGCGACCACGCTGCGCGCCGTGGGCTCGGCTCGGCGCTTCACGCTCCAGGGCATCCCGGGCGAGGAGTTCCCGAGCCTGCCGCAGCCGGACAAGGACGCCAAGGCGTCGGCGCTCGCCGCCGGCACGCTCGCGCAGCTCATCGCGGGCACGCACTTTTCGATCTCGAGCGACGAGACGCGCCCGCACCTGTCGAGCGCGCTCTTCGAGTGGGACGGCGATCGCGTGCGCATGGTCACGACCGACGGACACCGGCTCTCGAAGATGGAAGCGGCCATCTCGGGCAAGCACGCGCCGAGCAGCATGCTGATCCCGCTGAAGGGCGTGAACGAGCTCAGGCGCCTGTGCGAGGACGCCGGCGGCAAGCGCGAATCCGACGCGGACACCGAGATTCGGATTCTGCAGACCGGGCCGAACGCGTTCTTCGAGCTGCCGGGCTTCCAGTTCAGCGTGAAGCTCGTGGACGCGCAGTTCCCGCCCTACCAGCAGGTGATCCCCGAGCAGAACAGCCACCGTGTGCGCGCTCCGCGCCTGCTCACGGCCGACGCGCTGAACGCCGTGTCCGTCGCCGCGAGCGACCGTACGGGCGGCGTGAAGCTGTCGCTCTCGCGCGGCAAGATGCGCTTCGAGAGCGAGAGCCCGGAGAGCGGCGACGGCTTCGACGAGCTCAGCGTGGACTACGACGGGCCCGACCTCACCGTGGGCTTCAACGCGCGCTACTTCCTCGACGTGCTCCGCGCCATGAACGACGACGACGTGGAGATCGGCGTGAGCGGCGAGCTCGACCCCGCCGTCATCCGCCCCGGCAGCGAAAACCAGCGCACGAACTACCTTGCCGTCATCATGCCCATGCGCATCTGAACACACCACTGGCGGGCGGGGAGGTGGTGGTGTGGTGCGGGCTTGGTGGCAGGGCATCGAAGGGTGCCGTGGGCGGGGAGAAGCGGGCGACTGTGAGGGTTTTTTGGCCGCCAAGGCCGCCAAGAGCGCCAAGAGCGCCAAGGGGAGTTTGGGGTTGGGGGCGCGAAGGAACGGCACGCGCGACGCAGCGTGCACGGAGTTGCTTCGATCGCGAACGGTCGCGCTCTCCAAACCCAAATTCCCCTTCTCTCTTGGAGGCCTTGGCGCTCTTGGCGGCCTTGGCGGCTAAAAAAATTCCCAAGCTCGCGAACTGCTCCCCGTTACACGCTAGCTTCCGGACGTGACGAGCCCGCTCCTCTTTCAGCGCGTCACGATTCGCAGTTTTCGGAACATCGCTGCGATCGACTTCACGCCTTCGCCACGTCTGAACGTGATTGTGGGGGACAATGGGCAGGGGAAGACGAGCGTGCTCGAGGCGCTCTACCTCGTCGCGACGACGAAGAGTTTCCGCGCGGACAAGCTGGCGACGCTGATCCAGGATGGGAGCGAGCAGGCGACCGTCGGCGCGCGCGTGCTCGATGCCGGGGCCGCGCGCGAGCAGCGGAGTGTGCTCTCGCCACGCTCGCGGGTCGTGAGGCTCGACGGCAAGCCCCCCGGATCGCTCACCGCGTACGCGACGCGCACGCCGGTCGTCGTGTTCTGTCCGTCGGATCTGGAGCTCGTGAGCGGGGGCGCCTCGGGCCGGCGGCGCCTGCTCGACCGCGTGGCGCTGTTCGTGGACCCGCCCGGCGCCGAGGCCCGGCTGCGCTACGAACGCGCCCAGCGCTCGCGCCAGCGCGCGCTGGAGGAGCGCGGAACGGAGGCGCGCGAGCTCGACGCGTTCGAGGGCGTGATGGCCGAAGAAGGCGCCCGCTTCGCGGTGGCGCGAAAGCGCGCCGCGGACGGAGTGAGCGACCGGCTCGCCCGCACCTTCGAGCGGGTAGCCGCGGAAGGTCTGGCCGTGACGGCACGCTACCTCCCCGGTGGTACGACCGACCCCGGAATGTTCGCCGAACGCCTGCGCGCGACGCGCCCCGCGGATCTGCGCCGTGGCGCCGCGACGTTCGGTCCGCAGCGCGACGAGCTCGAGCTCGAGCTCATCGGCCGTCCCGCGCGCACGCACGCCTCCCAGGGGCAGCAGCGGCTGCTCACGCTGGCGTTGAAGCTCGCCGAGCTCGACGCCGTGCGCGAGGCGCGAGGTGCGCATCCGGTGCTGCTGCTCGACGACGTCTCGAGCGAGCTCGACCCCGGCCACACGACGCAGGTCTACGAGTTCTTGCTCGCCACCGAGAGCCAGGTCTTCGTCACGACGACGCGCCGCGACCTCTTCCCCGAGGCTCGACGCCCGCCCTCGGAACGAGCCGATTTCCGCCTCGAGCGAGGCCAGCTGGCGGCCCTTTCGGGCGCGACCGAAATAGGCCCTGAAACGAAGCTATAACCAGCTGATATTATTGAGTATTTGTGCCTTGCGCCGGGGCCGAGTCGTGGTTATAGCGAAAGGCACTACGTGGTGACGCGTGGAGCGCCGTCCGGCGCTCGCGGCCTCGCCCCCCTCAGACCCAACGAATGACGATCCCTGCGCCCGATCTCGGCCAGAACCCGAGCGACTACGACTCGACAAACATCACCGTTCTCGAGGGGCTGGAGGCCGTGCGCAAGCGGCCCGGCATGTACATCGGTGACGTACACGACGGCTCCGCGCTCCATCACCTGGTGTGGGAAACGGTCGACAACGCGGTCGACGAACACCTCGCCGGTCAGTGCACGCGCATCGAGGTGACCGTTCATTTCGACGGCTCCGTCACCGTCGACGACGACGGTCGCGGCATCCCCGTCGGCATCATGCCCGAGCGCGGCGTGAGCGCCGCCGAGGTCGTGATGACCGTGCTGCACGCCGGCGGTAAATTCGATCACTCGAGCTACAAGGTGAGCGCGGGTCTGCACGGCGTGGGCGTGAGCGCGGTGAACGCCGTTTCCGAATGGCTCAGGCTCGAGATCTCGCGCGAGGGCAAGGTCTGGTTCCAGGAGTACCGCCGCGGCGCGCCGCAGTCGCCGATCGCGGCCATCGGGGAGAGCACGCGCACGGGCACGAAGGTCACCTTCAAGCCCGACCACGAGATCTTCTCGAACACCGAGTACGTCTACGACACGCTGGCGAACCGCCTGCGCGAGCTCGCGTTCTTGAATTCGGGTCTGGTCGTGAAGCTCAGCGACGAGCGCGGCGACGGCCGCAGCGAGACGTACCAGTACAAGGGCGGCATCGCGGAGTTCGTCGCGCTGATGAGCAAGACCAAGGAGCCCGTACACGAGGACGTGCTCGCCTTCTCCGGCGAGTTCCCGGCGAGCGAGGGCAAGGCGCCGATCGCGATCGACCTCGCGCTGCAGTGGACCAACGCCTACGCGGATCAGATCCTCTGCTACACGAACAACGTCCACAACAAGGACGGCGGGACCCACCTCACGGGCCTGCGCGCGGCGCTCACCCGCACTCTGAACAACTACGGTCAGGCCCACAACCACTTCAAGGACGCGAAGGGCGGCCTCACCGGCGACGACACGCGCGAGGGCGTCGTGTGCGTGGTGCACGTGAAGGCCCCCGACGCGAGCTTCGACTCCCAGACCAAGAGCAAGCTGGTCTCGAGCGAGGTGAAGGGCATCGTCGAGAACGCCGTGAGCGAGTTCATCAGCCGCTACTTCGAGGAGCACCCGGGCACCGCCCGCAAGGTGCTCGAGAAGGCCGTGCTCGCGGCCAAGGCGCGCGAGGCCGCTCGCAAGGCGCGCGAGGTCGTGCGCAAGGGCGTGCTCGACAGCACCTCGCTCTCCGGCAAGCTCGCCGACTGTCAGAGCAAGGACCCGAGCATCAGCGAGCTTTACATCGTCGAGGGCGAGAGCGCCGGCGGCAGCGCCAAGCAGGGACGCGACCGGCATTTCCAGGCGATCTTGCCGCTCAAGGGCAAGATCCTGAACGTGGAGCGCGCCCGCCTCGACCGCATGCTCTCCTCGCAGGAGGTCGCCACGCTGATCTCCGCCCTCGGCTGCGGCATCGACGAGAGCGGCAATTTCGAGCTGTCGAAGCTCCGCTATCACAAGGTCGTGCTCATGACCGACGCGGACGTCGACGGCAGTCACATCCGCACGCTGTTGCTCACGTTCTTCTATCGACAGATGCGCGAGGTGATCGAGCGCGGCTACCTGTACATCGCCCAGCCGCCGCTCTACGGCGTGCGCAAGGGCAAGCGCCATTTCTACCTGAAGGATCAGCCCGCGCTCGATCGCTTCTTGATCGAGAACGGGATCGAGGAGTTGACGCTGCAGTCGAGCAAGGGCCCGACGCTCTCGGGCATGGTGCTGTTCAACCTCGCGAACCGCCTGCGCGCGATGAAGGACATGCTGCGGAAGATCGACATGCGCTGCGACGCGCGCGTGGTCGCGGCGCTGCTCAGCACCGGCAGCCTGGCGCTCGCCGACTTCCGAGACCGCGAGAAGGTGGACGCCACCGCGGCCAAACTCAAGACTTACCTCGAGACGCGCTACCCGGATCTCTGCCCGCTCACGGTCACGGTCGACTGGGAGAAGCAGCACGGATCCGGCCGCATCGTGACGAAGTTCCGACCGGGGGCGTCGTCACGCCAGGCGGTGCTCGACTGGGAGCTCGCCGAATCGGCCGAGTATCAGGAGCTGCTCTCGATCGAGGAGGACATCCGCTCGATCGGTCCGGCGCCGTACACGGTTCGCGTCGACGACGGCGAGGCGGAGACGATCGCCGACGCCGAAGCGCTCGAAGCGTTCATCACCGAGCGCGGCCGCAAAGGCATGCAGATCACCCGCTACAAGGGCCTGGGCGAAATGAACGCCGACCAGCTGTGGGAGACCACCATGAGCCCTGACGCGCGAACGCTGCTGCAGGTGAAGGTCAACGATCCCGTGAGAGCAGACGAGCTTTTCAGCGTGCTCATGGGAGACCAGGTCGAGCCGCGCCGGCAATTCATCGAAGAAAACGCGCTGAACGTCCGCAACCTCGACATATGAATCGACGTTCGCTGCGCGAACGCCCGATTCATACCTGTTCATAGGGGCGGC
>DASXWF010000565.1:0-8963 GCA_036503835.1 Polyangiaceae bacterium
CCATCAGGAGGATGGCGTTATCACGCGGCTCGGCTGGCGGAGAAGTTTTCGCGGCCACCGCGCCCTGGCATCCTTGGTCTATGTCAGGAGCGCGCGCGATGGTGCTGTGTGCCGGCTTCGGCACCCGGCTGCGGCCGCTCACCGACGAGCTGCCGAAGCCGCTCGTGCCCATCGGCGATCGCTCGCTGCTCGAGCACGTCCTCGAACGGCTGGGCGAGGCGGGACTCTTGCCGGTCGTCGCGAACGGTCATCATCTGTTTGATATTTTCCAAAGGATTACAAGTTCTTATGCTGGAGTCTCTAAGGTAATCGAGGAGCCTGAAATCCGCGGTACCGCAGGCGGAGTAGCTGGGGCGCGCGACGATTTCGCGCCGGGGCCCGTGCTCGTCACCAACGGGGACGTGCTCGCCGCCTTCGATGCGGCGGACCTGCTCGCGCACGCCCCCGGCGCGGGACTTTGCCTGGCGGTAGCGCCACGGCCGGTCGGGCAGGGCAGTGTGGGGCTGGGCGAGGGAGGGCGCGTCGTGCGTCTGCGTGGCGAACGTTTCGGCGAGGAGCTCGCCGCCGGAGACTACGTCGGGACGATGGCCATCGGACCTCGCGCTCTCGCGGAGCTTCCGGCCTCGGGTTGTTTGATCGGCGACGTGGCCCTTCCGCTGCTGCTGCGGGGAGGCTCCGTGATCGCTCGACCCCTCGCGGGCGCCTGGTCGGCGCCCGGTGACGGAATTCCGCAATACCTCGACGCCAATCGCGCCTGGCTGGCCGAGCGCGTGGGTCCGGAGGGGAGCTTCGTCGGTCGAGGTGCGCGGATCGCACTGGATGTCACGCTGCGCTCCTCCGTGATCGGCGACGGTGCGGAGCTCTCCGGTAGCGGCCTGGTGGAGCGCGTGGTGCTCTGGCCGGGCGCGCGTGCCGCCGCCCCGCTGGCCGACTGCGTGGTCACGACCAGCGGCCGTCTCGCCGGTCGTGCCTGACCGCTCGCGCGGAGCGCCCGCCGGCGCGTGGTAGAGAGCGCCGGTAGCATGCTGCTCTCGGCTCCGGTCGACGCACCGGCCGATCCCTTCCTGCTGGCTCGCGCCTTGGAGGGGCGCTCCAGCCTCGTCCTTGCGCGCAGCGAGGCGGGTCGCGTCACCTACCTCGCCTGCGATCCCCTCGAAGAATCGCACGCTCTGGATCCGGAGCCCGACCGCCCGCTCGCTCCTCGCGAGCACGGTGAAGTCCCGCGCTGGTTCGGGCTCTTACCCTACGAAGCTCGACGTTCACTCGAGCGGGGCGCGACGAGCGATGCGCGACCTTCGCCGCAGCTCGTGCATCCGGTCTGGCGACGCTACGGAGCGCTCCTCAAAATCACCCATCGAGTCGAGCTCTTGAGCACCGATGCCCGAGCGATGCTGGAGCTCCGGCAGGCGCTCCATTTCGGACTCCGGCGCCTCGGCGGAGAGGCGCAACCGGTGCGCGTGAGCCTGCTCGGTAAGGCCGAACCCGGCGCCCTCCACACCGAGCGCATCCGCCGCGCGCTCGATCTCATCCAGCGGGGCGACATCTACCAGGTCAACCTGGCGCGCCGCTTCGAGCTCGCGGTCGAAGGCAGCGCGGTCGCTCTTCTCGACGCGCTCGCTCCGGGCGTGCTGCCGTCGCAGGCGGCAGCGTTCGACTGGCCCGAGCTCCGCGTGGCCGCGGCGTCGCCGGAGCTCTTCCTCGCGACCGAGGCGAGCGGGCGCGCGTCCACGACGCCGATCAAGGGCACCCGGCCGCGTTCGCCGGATGCTGCGCTCGACCAGGCACTCGCGCGGGCGCTCGACGACGACCCGAAGGAACGGGCGGAGCTCGCGATGGTGATCGACGTCGAGCGAAACGATCTCGGACGTTTGGCGACTCCGGGCAGCGTCCGGCTGGCCCGCCCGCCGTTCGTCGAGAGCCACTCGTCCGTGCACCACCGGGCCGCCACCGTCGAAGCGAGCTTGCGGACGGGCGTGACGCGCGGGGAGCTGCTCGAGGCCATGCTGCCGAGCGGCAGCGTTACGGGCGCGCCGAAAATCCGCGCCATGGAGGTCATCGCCGAGCTCGAGCCGGTGCGGCGCGGCCTTTATACGGGTGCCTTCGGCTTGCTGCGGGAGGACGGCAGCCTGGAGCTCTCGATGGCGATCCGGACGCTCAGCGTCAAGGACGGCATCGGCCACTTCTACGTCGGAGGCGGCATCGTGGCGGACAGCGAGCCCGAGCGCGAGCTCGAGGAGACGCTCTGGAAGGCGAGGGGGCTCATCGCGCTCGCCGGGGGGAGCACCGAAAACTGGGCCTGACGGCGCCGGTTCGCTAAGTGTCGGGGGCAGCATGCAGCCCGTGAACGTCCGCAACCTCGACGACATTCAGGAGGAGGAGCGCACCTCGAAGACTTCGCGCTTCGCGGCCCTGCTCCTGGCGTCGCTCGCGGGCGCCGCCATCGTCACGGCGCTCGTCGTCGCCTCGAAGAAGAACAGCGCCCCCGCCCAGCCCGCGCGTGACCCGATCGCCGATCTGGTGGCGGAGGCGAAAGGTCGCGGCCCTGCCGCCGACAAGCTCGGCACCCGCGAGGTCTCCTTTCCGGGGATCCTGAGCGACGACAGCACGCCGACCACGGCCCTGGCCGCCGTGCGCGACGAGCGCGGCAAGCTCGTCGTGCAGTCGGACGCGAGCGCGGCTCCGCCCGCAGCCCCGCCGCCCGCGGCCGATCGGCTCCCGGTCGTCCCGCTGCCCGTCGGCGATCTGCTCGGAGCGACGCCCGTCACGACGCAGCCGAAGGACGATCTGGTCGCGCTCGCGGCGGGTCGCTCCAAGGTGCCCGAGAACGCCGAGCTCGCGCCGGCGGGGATGGACGGCGGCTATCAGCTGCAGGTCGCAAGCTTCAAGGAGCAGGCCGACGCGGATCGGCTGGTGGAGGACCTGCGGCGGCGCGGGCATCGTGCGTACCGCCAGGCCGCGAACGTGCCCGAGCGCGGCGTGTGGCACCGCGTGCGCGTCGGCCCCTTCAAGTACAAGTTCGAAGCGGTCAAGTACAAGGGCGAGTTCGAGCGCGTGGAGCGCATGTCACCGTTCCTCGTCGATCCCGACAAGGTGAAGCAGGCGGAAGACAACCGCGCGATGCGCCTCGCCGCCCGCGAGAAGAAGGACAAGCAGCGGGCAGCACGGGCGGCGACGCCGGAAGACTGAACCGGGAACGGAAAGGTCGCGCGCGTTCGCGGCGATCTCGGCAAAAATCAGCTCCGGCGTGATTGCGGGGCGCCTGGTGCGTGGTATTTCTGGTACCGGTTCCAGAGAGCGCACGTCGCGCTTTCGATCCATCCTCGGGAAGCTGCCTTGAGTACCTTTCGCGCCTTCGGTCTCGCCGCTGGTCTTGTCTCCACGTTGCTCGCCGGCGCCTGCTCGCTGGACGAGCAGAGCGACGATGACGACGACGGAGGTGCCGGCAGCTCGCAAGCGGGATCCGGCGCAGGCACTGCCCCGGAAGGAGGCCGAGGCGGCGGAGCGAGCGGTAGCTCGGGGACGAGCGCGAGCGGCAGCGCGGGTACCAGCGCCGGCACCGCCGGCACCGGTACGAGCGGCACCGGCGGATCGACGGCAGGTGGCGGCAGCGGCGGCAGCAGCGCCGGAACCGCGCCGGGCGGTTCGGGACCGACGGCCGGCAGCACCGGCGCCGGAACGGGCGGCGGCGCGGGAACGGCCGGCACGGGCGGTGCGGAAGCGGGCTCGGGCGGCGGCGCCGGCACTGCGGCGGGCGCCGCGGGCACGGCGGGAACCGCGGCGTGCACGGACGGCACGCTGGGCTGCGGCAACATGACGGGCACGGGACGCTCGGAAGAGCAGTACGCGACCGAGATGGTCAGCCGTAACGACGTCCCGTACATCCTGATCACCAACGGCTGGGGTCCCGGCTTCGAAAGCCACGCCGTGTCCTGGAACGGCACGTCGTTCATCGTCGAGACGATGGCCGGCTCGCGCGGATCGGGAGGCCAGCCGGCTTCGTATCCGAGCGTCTTTTGCGGCCGGTACTCGGTCATGCAGGTCCCGGACTGCGGCTTGCCCGCGCGGCTGGACGCGATCACTTCCCTGAAGACCGGCTGGCGCTGGAAGGCCAACGACAACGTCGGCGCCTACAACGCCGCGTACGACATCTGGCTCGGAACCGACACCGGCTTCGGCATGTACCTGATGGTCTGGCTCCGCGACCCGCCGGGCGAGCAACCCGCGGGCTCGCCGCTGGCCGGTCACATCGGGGTGACGGTCGCGAACACTCCTGGCACCTGGAACATCTGGCAGGGCACGGTCAACAACCGGCCCATCATCAACTGGGTGCGCGCCGAGGGCATGGACAGCGACGAGATCGAATTCGACGTGATGGATTTCGTGCGCGACGCGCAGGAGCGCGGCCTCACCATCACCGGCACGCAGGTGAACGCCGTCGCCGTCGGCTTCGAGATCTGGTCGGGCCCGGTCACGAATCTCGAGAGCGTGGACTTCTACGTAGACGTGAACTGACGCCCGGCGCGCGCCTGGTTCAGCCCGTCTTTTTCTTGCGGGCGAGCGTCTGCTGCACGACCTGGGCGATCGCGCCGCTCACGTTCTTGCTGCGCGAGATGTTGCGGAGGTCGCTGTCACGGATGTGCGGGACGAGCCGGCTCGCGAAGGTGAAGGGCGTGCGCGGGTTCTGCACCAGGTTCATCTTGATCTGGTAGCTCCGCACCAGGTCCTTGTTCAGCGCGATGATGCGCAGGACCTCGTCCGAGACGGCGCGGCTCGCCGTCACCTGCGCCGCTTCGCTCTCGCGCAGGCCCGGGCTCTTGGCCGCCGCCGCGGCGACGAGCCGGTTCGGATCGCGGATCAGAATCAAGCGCTCGGCGGAGTTGCCGAGCGTCGCGCGCCGGATTTTCTCGCTGATGCTCGCGCCGGCGAGCTGCACGTGGAGCGGCTCGATCTTCTGCTTGATCTGCTCCTCGCCGTCCTCGTCGACCTCGTGCGTGTCCTCGTCGTCCGCGAGCTCGGTCCGATCGGCGATCTGCGCGGTCTCCCGGAAGTGGAGATCGTCGAAGTTCGGTTCGGGCGAAGGCTCGGCGATCAGCTGGTTCATGATCGCGGCGGCTGCTTCCTTGAAGGCCGGAATGCCGAGTTCGATGTTGTTGCGCACCGCGAGCTCGACGAGTCGGTCGGCGGTCGACATGCGCACGGACTTGTTCATGTACAAACGCTCGATCACGCTCGGGTGCGCGAGCATCAGCTCTTCGTTGGTCGCTATGATCTCGCCGGCCTGCTCGTCGGCGGCGCTCGCCATGCGCTCGAGCGCCGCCGTCGAAACGCGCGGCATCTTCAGCACGGCGAGCACGACGTCGTGGTTCCGCGGCAGCGCGTCCACGAGCGCCTCGATCACCGACGCCGCGAGGTCGGCCGCGAGCGCTCCGTTCAGGATCGGAGGCGGCAGCTTGGCGAGCGTCGCGCGCGCCGTGTCCGCGATGGGCGCTTCGGTGTCCCGCGTGAGCACCGAGACCACGGTGACGATGTCGCCCGGCTTGAGCCCGGGCAGCACGCCGCGCGCCGCCATGGTGCGCAAGGGCAGGGGCGCCTCCGGAGCGAGCGCCTTCTGGGCGGGAACCGGCAGCGCGCTCACGTCGACGTCGGAAACGGCCACCGAGCGAAGTATCCCAGACCTTCCCCCCGAGGTCGACCGCGCCCCGAGCCCTCGCCGGGAATGCTTGCCGTTACGGGGGTTCCCGCGTATTTCTGGCTAGGGACCGTTCGTACGCTCCGAAGGAGACAAGCGCCGCATGGGCATCGTGGATTTCGTGAAGGGTGGCGTCCAGCGCATGATGATTGCGCGTGCGGACGCCGACAAGGACAAGGTCGTCTTCAAGCACCCGGATCAGACCTTTCCGTTCTGGAGCCAGCTCACCGTCGACGCCGACGAGTGCGCGGTGTTCTTCCGCGACGGCAACCCGGTCGCGACGCTCTCGCCCGGCCGCCACACCCTGCAGACGCAGAACTACCCGTTCTTGAACACGCTGGTCGACAAGTTCACCGGCGGAAATCTGTTCATCAGCGAGATCTTCTTCGTCCTCACGCGCCCGCTCTACAACCAGGGGTTCGGCGACACGATCGGCTCGATGCGCGATCCCGAGCTCGAGATCCGCGTGACGCCGCGCGCCTTCGGCACGTTCTCGTACCGAGTGGTGGACCCGCTGCGCTTCCTGATCTGGTTTCGCGGCCAGGCGAGCGGCGATCCGAACGACTCTCCGCGCTGGATCCAGGACATGCTGTTCATGGGCCTGCGCGCGACGCTCACGAACATGCTGAAGGCGGGCGAGCTCAGCCTGCTCGACCTCGGTACGTGCGGCCCCGACGTCGCGCGCGCCATGGTGCGAAGCTGCCCGGATCTGCAGAACATCGGCGTGCAGGTCCTGGAGGTCGCCAAGCTCAACATCAACCTCTCCGAGGACGATCAGAGCCGCATCGACGGCATGCAGGATCAGATCGTCCAGGCCAACGTCGACGCCAAGGCTGCGCAGCGCCGCATCAAGCAGGCCGAGGCCGAAGCCGCCCAGCGCCAGTTCCAGCTCGACCAGGACTTCGCGAATCGCGCCCGCTACATCAACCAGCTCGATATGGGGCGCTACCAGCAGTACGCCGGCGCCGAGGCGACACTCGGTCTCGGCCAGGGGCTCACCCAGGGCGGCGACGCGGCGGCGGCCGGTGCCGCGGGAGCGGCGGTGGTCGGCGGGCTCGGACTCGGCGCCGGGTTGGCCGCGGGCGCGCGCGTACCCTTCGGTCCGCCCCCGGGCTACGGTCCGCCGGGGTATCCGCCTCCGGGCTATGGTCCGCCGCCCGGTTACGGCCCGCCTCCGGGCTACGGCGCGCCTCCGGGCTATCCTCCGCAAGGCTACGGCTATCCGCCTCCGGGTTACGGTCCGCCGCCCGGTTATGCACCGGCGCCGCCTCCGCCCGGCTCCGCTCAGGCTTCGAGTCCGGGCCAGGGTTCGGCTCGCTGCGGTGCCTGCGGGGCTCAGAACCCGAGCACGGCGCGCTTTTGTGCCGAATGCGGGAGGCCGCTCGCGCCCTGAGTGAGCCGAAAGCCCCGAGCCCCCGCACGTGGTACTGATAGCGGGCTCGGCGCTCGAATTGGTGAAGAGCGGCTGCGCAGTCGAGAGTAGCGGTGGCGAAGAAGCAGCTCCTTCTGGTGGAACCCGATCCTCAGAGTCTGAGGGTACTCGAAGTCAGTCTCAAAAAGGCGGGCTTCAGCGTGACGACGGCCGCAGACGGCGCCGACGCGATCCAGAAAGTGGAGCTGTCGACGCCCGATCTGATCTTGAGCGACACGCGCCTGCCGCGGCTCGACGGCTACGAGCTCGTGCGCCGGCTCAAGGAGCGTCCCGACTACGCGACGATCCCCGTCGTGTTCCTGACCGGGCAGCGCTCGATCGAAGACAAGATTCGCGGGCTCGAGCTGGGCGTCGAGGACTACCTCACGAAGCCCATTTTCGTGCGGGAGCTGATCGCGCGCGTGAACCTGCTCCTGGCGCGGCGCACGCACGATTCGATGGCGACGAGCGTGCCGGTGAGCCGGCGCACGCGCTTCAGCGGCTCGCTGGAGGACATGGGCGTCGTCGATCTCCTGCAGACCTTCGAGGTCAGCCGGAAGAGCGGTATTGCCCGCGTTTCCGACGCGCGACGCGACGTTCGCATCTACTTTCGGGACGGCAAGGTGGTCGACGCCGACCTCGGGCGACTGCGCGGCGAGGAAGCCGTGTACCGCTCCCTGATCTCGAACTCCGGTGAGTTCGAGGTCGAGTTCTGTCCGGTCACGAACGAAGACATCATTCCGACCTCGACGCAGGGCGTCTTGATGGAGGGCATGCGCCGGCTCGACGAATGGGGGCGCTTGCTCGAACAGCTGCCGCCGCTCGAGACCATCTTCGAAGTCGATCACGAAGAGCTCGTGCAGCGCCTGAACGAGGTTCCCGACGAGCTCAACGGCATCCTGCGCCTGTTCGACGGACGGCACACGCTGATTGACGTCGTGGACGAGTCTCCCTTCGAGGACCTGTCGACGCTGTCGACGGTCTCGAAGCTTTTCTTCGAAGGGCTCTTGGTGGTCTCGACGCGCACCGAAGACGTGGTGCCGAATTCCGAGATCGAAACGAGCGGTCGCCCGCCGCCCGAGCGCAACAGCGACGAGGTCGTGCCCGATTCGATCCATCGCTCGGACATGCCGCTGCCGGGTCCGTCGTGGCGACCGTCGGCGCCCGCCATTCAGCCCTTCGCGCCGAGCGAAGCGGTCGTCGCCCAGCTGTCGGCGTCGCCCGCGGAAGAGCCCGAACCCGCGCCCGAACCCGCGCCCGAGTCGCGGCCGCTCGTGGAACCGCCGCCGCCCGTGCCGCCCGCCCCCGAGGAGCCGCCCTCGGCCGTCGAGGCGCCGCACACCGCGGCGCCCGAAGCACGCGTGGAGGCGTACGTGCAGCGACCGCGCACCACGATGGGGCTCGGCCCCGCCCCCGTTCCCTTCGAGACCAACGGCGCCGGCGATCCGCACATTTTCAGTCAGAGCGCGAGCACCACACGCGAGACCCCCGAGGCGCGCCTGGCGCTCGAAGCGAAGGTGATCCCGTTCCCCGCGCTGCATCGCGAGGACGTGCCCGAGACGCCCGCCGTGCCCGAACCGCCCTCGCCGCCGCCGGAGGAGGTCCGGCCGGTTCCGCCGACCGTGCAATCGGCGAGCGAGCCCAAGCCCACGGTTCGCGAGCCGCTCGCGGAGCGGCGCCTGGCGGAAGGCGAGCCGCCGCTCGACACCCCGGAGGCGCCCGCGCTCGAGCCCGCGCCCGTGGTGGCCCTAGGCCCCATCGCGTCCGCACCCGTGGTACCTGTTGCGGCGGGACCGGGAGGAACCATCCGTACGGCTGCTCCTGGCTCGCTCTTCCGCTCGAGCGGAGAGCTACCCCTCGCCG
>DASXWF010000566.1:0-2824 GCA_036503835.1 Polyangiaceae bacterium
GCCGATCACAACGAGGACGGAGCCTACACGCTGGGCGTCACGCTCGACCTTCACTACGCCTACCTCGTGGGGTTCGAGGGCAACGGAGGCTGGCCGGACTGGAACCCGGGCGGCTACTTCGTGAACATCCTCGCTGACACCGCCGACGCGCACGGCACCACCCCCATGTACGACATTTACTCGATGGCGCAGCGGGGCGAGGCCAACCTCGATCCGCTGGGCGATGCTGGCTTCATGCAGCAGTACTGGGACACGCTGCTGCTCCTCTACGAGCGCCTCGCCGAGTTCGACAAACCCGCAGTCGTGCATTTCGAGCCGGATTTCTGGGCATTCGCGCAACAGCAGGCGGGCGGCGATCCCACGAGCGTTCCCGCCCTGGTCGGTTCGCTCATCGACGATTGCGAGGGCGAGCCGGAAGACCTGGCGGGGCTCGGTCACTGCATGATCGTGCTCGCCCGCCTGCACGCGCCCAAAGTGCTGGTCGGTTTCCATGCGTCACGCTGGGCGGGCAGCGTGGAGGACACCGTGGCGTTCCTGAACGGCGTCGGCGCGGGCGAGTCCGACTTCATCGGCATGGACATGCTCGATCGCGACGCGGGCTGCTTCGAAGCGCACGTCGACCCGAATTGCCAGCGCGAGGACGGCCCCTGGTACTGGGACGAAACCAACCAGACGAGCCCGAACTTCCACGAGTACCTCGACTGGTCGAAGCAGGTCGGCGACGGGCTCGGGGTTCCTCCGCTCTGGTGGCAAATCCCGTTCGGTGTCCCGAGCGACGAGCCCGGCGGCGAGCCCGAGCACTATCGTGACAACCGCGTTCGCTACATCTTCAGCCACATCCAGGAGTTCGTCGACGCGGGCGGACTCGGCGCGCTTTTCGGTGTCGGTACGGCCAACCAGACCTACATCACGACGGACGGCGGCCAGTTCCAGAACGCAGTCACGGGCTACTACGCGTCCCCAGTCGCGCTTCCGTAGCGGGCCCTTTCGCGAGCCGGCTTTCTAGATCACCGGCCACGCATCGGACACGCCAGGAACCCCCGTGCTCGTGCTCGGACTCGGACTCGTATTCGGACGCGTTCTCGTGCTCGAAGGCGGAGGCTGATTGGCCACGATCATCTTCCAGAGCATGCAAACGATGCGCTCGAAGATTTGCCCAGTTGCTGGCTGAGCCAGTCACGATGACGAGTAGGAGCCCAAGCAGAATTCCGAGCACGAGCACGAGCACGAGTACGAGCCGCCAGGAGGTGGCGCCGATGCGCGGCCGGTCATTTAGCGAACCGTCGGATCAAGACGAGGCCGTCTCGCCGGCGCGCGCCGGTCGCTGCGCCGCGGGGTCGTCGCGGAAGAAGACGATGCTGAAGAGCACGAAGGCGGCCCAGAGCGCCGCCAGGTGGAAGAGCATCGTCGCGCCGCCGAAGGTCTTGAAGAGGCGGCTCGAGACGGGCGGGCCGAGCAGCATGCCGGCGGCGTAGAAGGTATTGTAGAGCGAGGTCGCGCGGCCGTACTCCGGCGTGCTCACGCCGAGCAGCGCGAGGCTCACGGGGGAGATGCTGGCGAGGCTCGCGCCGGCCACGAACACCGCCGCGCACATCCAGAAGTAGGCGTCGAGGAACACGAAAGAGAGGATCATCGAGAGTCCGACGACCCCGAGCACGCGCATGACCGCGAGGTGGCCGACGCGGTCGCCCATGCGCCCCGCGTAGTTCGAGAACAGGAGCATCCCGCCTGCGAAGAAGGCTGGGATCAGGATGGTTTGTTCTTTCTGGATGCCCTTCGACGCCATCAGGTAGAGCGGCAGGAAGAGCACGACGCTCGCCTGGAAGTAGCCGTAGGCGAAGGTCGCGAAGCACGAGTTCTTGATGCGGTAGAGGAGCGCGCCGATGCTCGCGCGTTCGGTCTCGCCGAAAGGTCGGTCGGATTCGGCGGACGCGGAGCGCGGGATCTCCGCGTCGGAGTGAGGCGTGCTCGCGTCGCGTTCGACGCGCAGCGCGGTGTAAACGCCTGCGACGATCGCGATCGCGCTGGAGACGGCGAAGGCGAGCTCGATCGGCAAGAGCGCGATGCACGCGCGCGCGAGCAGCGGGCCGACGACGTAGCCGACCGCGATGGCGACGGCGTAGAGGCTCGTGACGAAGGCCTTGTGCTCGCGCTTGGCCCGACAGAGCAGGATGGTCTCCGAGCTGACCCACACGCCGACCGAGCAGGCGCCGTCGAAAAAACGCACGGCCGCGATCGAGGCGAACGAGTCGAGCAAGGGAAAGACACCCACCGTGAGCGCGTAGCCGAAGAGGGAACACGCGAGCGTGGTCTTCGCGGAGAAGCGCCGGATCAGCGCGCCCATGGGCAGCGAGAAGGTCACGATGCCGAACGCGAAGGCGACGGCCAGGTCGCCGATCTGGGTTTCGCTGAAGCCGCGCTGGTCGAGGTACACGGCGAGGACCGCGATCGCGATGCCGTACGCCACGCCGAGCGCGAAGGTGGTCGCGTACACGCGGTAGATGTTCGGATCGGAGATGCGCTCGCGTAGGGTCATGGCAGGGGACTCGGGTAGGGTCGGGGTGCGTCGAGCGCTCAGCGGCGCGAGAGTTTGAAGAGGCGTCTCGCGTCGTGCTCGGTCGGCCCGCTGACGGCAAGCTTCTCGCTCGCAATTTCCCGAATGCGCCCGTGGCCGCGCAAATCGCGGAGGACGAGGCGGTCGCCCTCGACCTTCAGCACCTCGCACAGTCCGAAGGCGAAATGCTCGACCAAGTCGCCGGGCTCCGGGAGCTCCTGGGCGGGCTCGTTCTCCTCGTCCGGAGGCGCCGGACGCGGGCGCGTCATG
>DASXWF010000567.1:0-5854 GCA_036503835.1 Polyangiaceae bacterium
CAAGGGCCACGTCGGTTTCTACGTCGGCGAAGACGCCACTGCGTACCAGATCCTCGGTGGCAACCAGGCGAACAGCGTCTGCCTCACCTGGCTCGCGAAGGATCGCCTGCTGGCAGCGCGCTGGCCCAAGGGCGCGAGCTCACTGGCGAGCAGCCCGGTCCAGAAGCGCCGCGACCAGGGGCTCTCCAGCAACGAAGCCTGAGCGCCCTCGAGGTCCGGCCCGGACTGCGGAAGCTCGGCGGTTCGAACCGCCTCCCGCCCGATCCAGTCCCCGTGTTTTTCTGTCAGTGCCGAAGGTGGGAATCGAACCCACACACCCCTTACGGGATTGCGGATTTTGAGTCCGCCGCGTCTGCCAGTTCCGCCACTTCGGCTTTGCCTGCGATTGCCAGCGCGGAGCTCAGTAGCAGACCTTGTGGCTCGGCGGTAGCGGGCAAGCATACGTATCAGCGAAAATTCGGGGCGCTCGCACAGGCGTCGCAAGACGGCCGCCGAGCGGGCCTCCATGAAGTCGAGCACGCGCGGCATGAGCCCGCGGCCGACTTTGCCGCGCAGAACACCCGTGAGATCGGCGCGCCCGAGCTTTTCGTGTGGATGGCGCGGGACGGGGAAGAGCGTCGTGATGGGGCGCGCTTGCGTGAGTACCGACCACGAAATGGTCGGGATTGACCGCGCCCGAGACCACCGCCTAGCCGAGGCCCGGGCTCGCGTCGATCACGGCTTCGCGGCGCTTTCCCCTCACGGGCTTCGCGGGTGAAGATGACGCCCGCGACGCGCGCTAAGCCTCGGTGGTGACATCTCCACCGCAGACTACCGCCTCGCGCCCGCGACGATGGCCCGGTCATTCGACCGGCAGCGCGGCGAGGCGCGGGACGGCCTGGCGCGCGATCGCGAAGTAGCTCGGATCGACCTCGATCCCGATGCTCCGGTAGCCGACCGCGGTGGCGGCGGCGAGCGTCGACCCGCCGCCGGTGAAGGGGTCGAGGATCGTGCCTTTCCCGAGGGGCAGCGCCGCGCGCACGAGCTTTCGCATGAAGGCTTGAGGCTTGAGGGACGGATGGGGAGAAATGCGGCGCTCCGCGGGTCGGGTGGGCGCCGAGCGGATGGTGTCGGTGAACGGTGTATCGTCGCTCGGCCGGCGCAGCCCGCCCGTCTTCCACTTCCGGAGGTTGTCCTGCACGCGCCCCTCGCAGGGTTTTCGGAACAGTCCCCACGGCTCCCACGCCGAACGCGGCATGACCGTGACACCATCAAATTCCCTTTCGGCGTTCTTGGGGCGGTCACCGCCGCGCAGCGTCTGCACGAGACGGACGATTTCTCCACGCTTCTCGAAACCGGCCGCGAGGAACGGGGCGTACACGAGGTGCGAAAGCAGAGGCTGCGTGGCGATGAAGACGTGTGCCCCCGGAACGAGAATGCGCAGGGCCTCGCGCGAGAACGCTTCGAAAAAGGCGCGCAAGCGCGCGTGGTCGGCTGGGGTGAGCACCGTGAAACGGGGCAGGGGACTTCGCTTGTGCCCGTCGAGCGCCGGAGGAATGCGCCAGACACCGCCGCGCCCGCTGCGAAGTTTTTGCTGTTCCCCGGGCTCGTACTCGCGAAGGCCGTACGGGGGATCGGTGACGATCGCCTGGATGGAACGCGGTTTTCGCCGGGACATCCAGGTAAGAGCGTCGTCGAGGTAAAGCTCGTGAAGCATGGGAGCGTCGCGCCGCGGTCGAAAATGAAGGAACTGGGTACGAGAGAATACTACCGTGTAGGGAGAGGCTCGGGGGCTAGCCTTGCCGAAGCGACTGACGCAAAATGGTGGGTCCATTGACAGACGCTGCCGCCTTGACTCCCGATGCCCTGGTGGCGCGTGCTTCCGCGAGCACCGTGGCAAGCCTGTTCTTCGCGCAGGTGGCGCGGCGGCGCGAGGCCGTCGCGATCGCGGACGGGGCGCGTCTCGAAACGTACGGAGCGCTCGGCGGCCGGGTGCAGAAGCTCGCCGGGCTGCTCGCCGAGCGCGGGGTGCAGCCGGGCGACCGCGTGGCGGTGCTTTCGGAGAATCGCGCGGAGTACCTGGAGGTGTTTCTGGCGTGCGCGACGGTCGGCGCGATCGTCGCGTGCCAGAACTGGCGGCTCGCGGCGCCCGAGCTCGCGCATTGCGTCGGGCTCGTGGAGCCGAAGCTCGCGTTTGCGTCGGCGCGCCACGCGGCGGCGCTGCGCCAGTCGGGCAAGGCACCCGAACCGATCGTGTTCGACGCCGACTACGAAGCGCTGCTCGCCGCGGCGACGCCGTGCGCCGAGCCCGTCGCCTTGCCCGAGGACGCGCCGCTGCTCATTCTCTACACGAGCGGCACGACGGGGCTGCCGAAGGGCGCGGTGGTCAGCCACCGTGCTCAGATCGTGCGAAACCTGGTGGTGCGCGCGGAGTTCGGCGTGGCCGCGGACGACACGTTCGTCGCCTGGTCGCCGCTCTATCACATGGGCGCGGCGGACAACTCGCTCGGCACGCTGATGTCGGGCGGGAAGGTCGTGACGGTGGACGGCTTCGACCGGGCGCGCCTGATCGAGATCGTGGCGAAAGAAGAGCTCGGCTGGCTGCTCTTGATGCCGGGGATGGTCACGAGCTTCGCGGACGAGCTCGAGCGGCTGCGCGTCGAGCCGCGGGGCATCAAGCTCTGCGGCGTGATGGCGGATCTCGTCCCGGCGCAGGAAATCGCGCGCATTACGGCGCTCTTGGGCGCGCCCTACGCGAACACGTTCGGCGCCACGGAGACCGGGTGCCCGCCCTGCTCGTCCAATCGCATCCCGGTGGGAGTGACGCCCCTCCGGCTCTCCAAGGAGCAGAGTCGGTTCTGCGAGGTCAAGCTCGTGGGCCCCGACGAGCGTGAGGTGCCCGACGGCGCGCCCGGCGAGCTCTGCATGCGCGGGCCGACGCTCTTCAGCGGGTACTTTCGCGCGCCGGAGGTGAACGCGCACGAGTTTCGCGGCGGCTGGTACCACATGGGCGACGTCTTCGTGCGGAACGCCGATCGCACGCTCGATTTCGTGGACCGCGTGAAGTACCTGATCAAGTCGGGCGGCGAGAACGTGTATCCCGCGGAAATCGAGCGCGTGCTGTTGAAGGATCCGCGCGTGCTCGAGGCGGCGGTGGTCAGGCGCCCGGATCCGAAGTGGGGCGAGGTGCCGGTCGCCTTCGTCGCGCGCCAGGATCCCGCCGTGACCGAAGACGGCCTGAAGAGCCTGTGCCGAGCGGAGCTCGCCGGTTACAAGCAGCCGAAGGGCATTCACTTCATTTCGCCGGAGGAGTTTCCGCGGAGCGCTTCGGGTAAGGTGCAGCGGCACGAGCTCGAAAAACGAGTCCGGCCATGAAGAGCCTCCCGGCAGAGCAATCGACGAGCATCGCGACGTCCACGAAGGACGACGTCTTCATTCGCGACAAGAGTCTGTGCAAGGAGCTGCTCGGCAGCTTCACGTTCACGGAGATGATCTACTTCCAGGTGCTGGGCGTGCGGCCGGCGCCGGCGCAGACGAAATTGCTCGACGCGTGTCTGGTCACGCTGATGGAGCACGGGCTCACGCCGAGCGCGCTCGCCGCGCGGCTCGTGTATTCGAGCGCGGAGGAGGCGATGCAGGGCGCCGTCGCCGCCGGTCTCCTGGCCGTGGGCAGCCGCTTCGTGGGCACGAGCGAGGGCTGCGGTGTGCTCATCGAACGCGTGATCGCGGCGGGCGCGGACGGTCCGGCGGAGGCGCGGCGCATCGCCTCGGAAGCGAGAGCGGCGCGTGAGCCGATCCCGGGCTTCGGCCATCCGTTCCACAAGCCGGACGACCCGCGCTCGATTCGTCTGCTCGAGCTCGCGCGCGAAGAGGGTCTGTCGGGCGCGCACGTGGCCGCGGTGAACGAGCTCTCGCGCGCGATCGACGAGGTTTACGGCAAGCACATCACCTTGAACGCGACGGGCGCGGTCGCGGCGGTGCTCGGCGACGCCGGCGTTCCGCGCGAGATCCTGCGCGGCTTCGCGCTGATCGCGCGCTGCGCGGGGCTCGTCGGTCACGTGCACGAGGAACAGCAGAAGCCGGCGATGCGCGCGATCTGGGAGGCCGGTGAGCGCGCCGTGCCGTACGACGGCCGGAGCGGCCGCGAGTGACGAGACCGAGAAAGGCGTGAGGGGTTGGAACAAAACGCGGTGGAGGCGTGCTAGGGTCTGCGTCCCCGCGCGCAGGGGGCCGTGGCCCAGGGCGCGCAGCTGAAACCGCACTCCCGTTCGTGCAAGGAGAAGCCATGAAACTCTACATGCACCCCGTGTCCATGACGAGTCGTCCCGTCCGCCTGTTCATCCAGGAAAACAACATTCCGTGCGAGGAACAGGTCGTCGACCTGATGACGGGGGAACACCACAAGGAACCGTACGTCGCGATCAACCCGAACAAGCTGGTTCCGGTGCTCGAGGACGGTGACCTGCGTCTGACGGAGAGCTCGGCGATCTTGAAGTACCTCGCCGACAAGGTCGATTCGCCCGCCTATCCGAAGGAGCTCAAAGCGCGCGCTCGCGTCAACGAGCTGATGGATTGGTTCAACACCAACTTCTATCGCGACTACGGCTACGGGCTCTGTTACCCGCAGGTTTTCCCGAACCACAAGCGACCGAGCGACGAGTTCCAGAACTCGACCATCGCCTGGGCCAAGGAGCGCGCGCAGAACTGGCTCAAGGTGCTCGACAACCACTGGATCGGCCCGAAGAACGGCTACGTCACGGGGAACCAGATCACCATCGCCGACTACTTCGGTGGCTGTCTCGTGACGCTCGGCGAAGTGTTGCGTTTCGATTTCAAGCCGTACCCGAACGTGCAGCGCTGGCTCGGCAACGTGAAGAAGCTCCGTACCTGGAACTCCGTGAACGAGGCGCTCTACGGCTTCCAGCAGTACCTGAAGGACGCGCCGTTCATCACGCTGTGAGGCGCGACGCTACGCGGCGAGCCCCGCTTCTTGCGTGGCGGGGCTCGCGGCGTCACCCTTTGGTTTTGGTGAACGCCGCCGAAAGCCGAAGTAGTCGACGATGATCAAGGGCCTGCATCACAACGCGTATCGCTGCCGCGACGCCGAAGAGACGCGCAAGTTCTACGAGGAGTTCCTGGGCTTGCCGCTCTCCGCGGCGCTCGAGCTCAAGGAGACCAAGACCGGGCGGCCCACGTCGACCCTGCACATCTTCTTCATGCTCGGCGACGGCTCGTTTCTGGCTTTCTTCGAGTCGCCGGATTTGCCGTTCGAGTTCAAGCGCCAGCACGACTACGACCTGCACATCGCGCTCGAGGTTCCGTACGAGGATCTCGCGAAGATGCTGGAAAAGGGCAAGGCCGCCGGCATCGAGAGCCGCGGCGTCTCCGACCACGGCTTCATCCACTCGGTCTATTTCCGCGACCCGAACGGCTACATCATCGAGCTCACCTCGAAGCTCCCGACCCACGACCGCGAAGTCGATCCGTCCTTGAACGGCGCGCGCGACACGCTGGCGCGTTGGCAAGCGGAGAAATCAAGCCGCTCGTCGACGTAGCGTGTGCCGCTGGAGATGGTGATCGACTAGGTCATCGCGGGGGGGCAGGTATTTGACGTGCGGAGGGCGTTGTTTAGCCGCCAAGGCCGCCAAGAGCGCCAAGGCCGCCAGCGGATTGGGGGGGGGGTCTCGGCTGGCGGAACTGCAGCAACACAAGCAGCGCGAACTGGACGCGGTCCCTTGCGCTGAGCGGTGATCCGCAGTGCGTTCGTTGCAGCCAGCAACCCTCAAATCCCCTTGCGCTCTTGGCGCTCTTGGGTGCGTCACGAAAGTGGCGCCTTCCTAGTGAAATGAAAGGAGTTCACCCCGAACAAAGGTCG
>DASXWF010000568.1:0-3044 GCA_036503835.1 Polyangiaceae bacterium
CGCGCGTCGACGGCGGCCACGATGCCCGCGACGATGTCGCTCACGAACGTCCAATCCCGCCACATGCGCCCGCCGTCGTAGAGCACCACGGGCGCGCCCGTGCGGATCGCGTCGAGCAGCTTGTAGGTGAGCATGTCGGGACGGCCGCGCGGGCCGTACACCGTGAAGAAGCGGAGCGCCGTGAAATTCACGCCGTAGTGGTGGTGAAACGAGTGACCGAGCAGCTCGGCCGCGCGCTTGCTCGCCGGATAGGGCGCGAGCGGGCGATCGGCGGGATCGTCCTCGCAAAACGGCAGGCGCGTGCTCGCGCCGTAGGCCGACGACGTGGACGCGAAGACGAAGCTCGGCGTGCCGTGGCGGCGTGCCGCGTCGAGCAAGCCGAGCGTGCCGGTGACGTTCACCTCGAAATACGTGAACGGGTCGTCCACCGACGCGCGCACGCCCGCCATCGCCGCGAGGTGCACGACCCCGTCGAAGCGGTGCTCCGCGAAGAGCCGATCCACGAGCGCGCGGTCGCGCAGGTCGCCCTCCACGAGCTCGAACCCGCCGCCGCCCGTTTCGCGAGCGACCTCGGCCACGTTCGCGCGCTTGCGGGCGGGGTCGTAGTACGGGTCGAACGAATCGAGCCCGACTACCCGGTCACCACGCAGAGTGAGGGCGGAAGCCGTGTGGCTGCCGATGAAACCGGCGGCGCCCGTCAGCAGGAGGGTTCGCGGCATGAAATCGGGGACAGACTACTCTTGCCGCGGCTCACCGACCACCGACTCTCGCTCCGCGAGCAGCCGGTCGGCCGCAATGCCGCTCGACTCGACGAATTCTCGGAGCAGATCGGCGCCGCTGCCCACGAGGTGCCGCGGATCTCCCGCCGCCACCACCCGGCCCTTCGCGAGCAGCACGATCTGATCGGCGATCCGGAGCGCACCCGCCATGTCGTGGGAAATCACGATGCTCGTCACGCCGAAGCGCCGGCGCGTCTCGAGGATCAGGTCGTCGACCTTGCGGCTCGTGATCGGATCGAGGCCGCTCGTCGGCTCGTCGTAGAGTATGGCCTCCGGCTCGAGCATCAGCGCGCGCGCGAGGGCGACGCGCTTGCGCATGCCGCCCGAGAGCTGACTCGGAAAGCGCTCTTCCGTCCCCTCGAGACCGAGCACCGCGAGCTTCTCGCGCACGCGGTCGCGGATTTCTCGCTCCTTGAGCTTCGTGTGCTCGCGCAGCGGAAAGGCGATGTTCTCGAGCACGTTCATGGAATCGAGCAGGGCGGAGTATTGAAAGACCATGCCGAAGCGCTGCCGCACGCGGTTCAGCTCGCGCTCCTTGAGCTTGGTGATGTCGAGGTCGTTGACGCGCACGCTGCCGGCGGTCGGCCGATCCAGACCGATCAGGATCTTGAGCAGGGTCGTCTTGCCCGCGCCCGAACCGCCGATGATCACGGTCACGTCGCTCTTCGCGATCGTCATGTCGACGTCCTGGAGCACGACGACCTTCCCGAAGCGCTTCTCCAGCTTTTCGACGACGATGTGCGCCGGCGCTTCCGACATGGTCCGAGCGGGAGCCTAGCCCGAGGCGCCCCGCCCTGGATGCCCCCGGCCCACCGGCCCAAAATCCTCGCACCGGAACTGAACGGGGCCTTGACGCCGCGGGCTCTCCTCCGAAAGCTTCCCTCACCATGACCCCGGAGCACCTGACCGCACTTCTCGCCGCCGCCGACGCCAAGAAGAACGACGACGGCTGGGTCACCGTGCCCGAAGGGCGCGCCATGACCCTCTACATCGGCTCGAACGGCGCGACGCTCACCGTCCCCCGCGTCCAGAGCGTCCGCGTCGAGGGCACGCTGCTTCACGCCCGGACCAACAAGAGCGAGCACTACGTGGTCGCGCTGGTCGATGCCTACGCCGGCAGCGTCGACGCGCCCTCCGGAGTCACCAAGAAAGCCGGCTTCTTGTGATGAAGGCGGATACCGCCGAAGACGCGCTCGTCGTCGGAGCGAGGCGCTTCGCCTCACGCCTGATCGTCGGAACCGGCAAGTACCGGAGCACGGAAGAAACGGAGGCGGCGCTCGAGGCCTCCGGCGCGGAGGTCGTGACGGTCGCGATCCGGCGCGTGAACCTCGCCGACAAGAGCGAGGGCTCGCTCGGGCGCCTGCTGCTCGGGGGGCGGTACACGATCCTGCCGAACACCGCCGGCTGCTACACGGCAGAAGAAGCCGTGCGCACGCTGCGCCTCGCGCGCGAGCTCGGCATCGCAGAGCTCGTGAAGCTCGAGGTGATCGGCGATCCGAAGACGCTCTACCCCGACAACGAGCAGACGCTCGAGGCAGCCAGGCTGCTCGTCAAGGAGGGCTTCACGGTGCTTCCCTACTGCATCGACGATCCCATCGTCTGCAAGAAGCTCGAGGACATCGGCTGCGCCGCGGTCATGCCGCTCGCCGCGCCGATCGGCTCGGGCCTCGGCATTCGTAACCCGTACAATCTGCGCATCATCCTCGAGACCGTGAAGGTCCCGGTGATCGTGGACGCCGGCGTCGGGACCGCGAGCGACGCGTCGATCGCGATGGAGCTCGGCTGTCACGGCGTGCTGATGAACACCGCCATCGCGGGCGCCCGCTCGCCGGTGTTGATGGCCGAAGCGATGCGCGAGGCCGTGAGCGCCGGGCGCAAGGCGTTTCTCGCGGGACGCATGGCGAAGAAGCTCTACGCGAACGCGTCCAGTCCGGAGAGCGGGCTCATCGAATGACGGCGGCCGCGCGCGCGCCGCTCACTCCCTACCAGCGGCGCCTCTTCGGATTTCTCGGGGTCGCCACGTTCTTCGAGGGCTACGACTTTTTCGCCCTCACCCAGCTCCTCACCAACATCCGCGCGGAGTTCGGGCTCGACTTCGCGGCCTCCGGCTGGCTGCTCGGGGTGATCAACGGCGGGACGGTGCTCGCCTACCTCTTGGTCGGCAAGGCCGATCGCTGGGGGCGCCGCCGCGTGCTCTCCGTCACGATCCTCGGATACACGCTGTTCTCGCTGCTCTCCGGCCTCGCGCCGAACGTCTGGCTCTTC
>DASXWF010000569.1:0-3431 GCA_036503835.1 Polyangiaceae bacterium
GAGCTTTCTGCCGAGGAGCTCCGGCCCGTGCTCCGGAGCTATCAGCGGCGCGAAGCCGGGGCGGCCGCGTTTTGGGAGGGCGTCGGGGAGAGCTTCCCCGAGGTATCGCCCGAGGTTCGCTCGGCGATCGGGCTCACGCTCGAGCTCGGGGAGCTCGTCGGCGGTGACGTCGCGCTGATCCGGCGCCTTCAGGAGCTCAGGGGCGCCGGACGCTGGCACGTGGCCGAGGATCTCGTTCGCTTCGACTTCGACGACTGGTGCGAGTTGCTCGAAGACCTCGAGCGAGCGCACGCGGCGTCGAACGGCGCGAGCGGCGAGGAGCTGGACGAGGAGCTCGCCGAGGCGCTCGAGCTTCGCGCGGAGTCCATCGTCGAGGCTCTCGAAGCGGAGTTTCCGAGTGCATTCATCCGCCGCGAGTTGTTCGAAGCGGAGGAGCTCGGCGCCGGCGCGCGGCAGCTCCTGGAGCGCGCGCCGGACCACGATTTCCTCGCGCGCTCGATCCACGAGCGCGCGCAGGCCGATCCGTCGCTGCTCGAGGGGCTCGAAGCGGCGGAAGCGGAAGCGGCGCTCGAGGAGGTCGCCGCCGTCGAGCGGGTGAGCCGCATCACTTCCCGAGCCGAGGAGGTGCTGGTGCTCGTCGGGACGGGCATGAAGTCGGCGCTCGCCGTGGCGCAGACGCCGCAGCTGCATTTCGTCGAGACCTACGCCGAGGCGCTCGGCGGCCGCGAGCAGGCTGCGCGGGTCCACGCGCAGGCGCAGCAATCTGCCTCCGCGAGCCGGATGGCGATGCTGCGGCTGCTTCAGGCGCTCCAGCAGTCGCCGTTCGTGATCGGCGCCGACGTGCGCGACCTCAAGGAGATGCCCGACGCGCGAACGCTGTTCGGCAGCATCGGGTTGTGCAATTGCGAGCATTGCAGCTCGGTCTACAGCCCCGCGGCCTACTTCGTGGATCTCCTGCGCTACCTCGACCTGCGCGATCCGAAGCGGCTGGAGGTGGTCAAGGACAAGCTCCTGAAACGCGGCTTCGCGCGTGCGCGCGTCACGACGCTCGGCGGCTACCAGCCGCTCGACGTGCTCCTCGCCCGGCGCCCGGATCTGGCCGACATTCCGCTCACCTGCGAGAACACGCTCACGCCGCTGCCCTACATCGACGTGGTGAACGAGGTGCTCGAAGCACGCGTGGGCGGCGCGAGCGCGGCCCACGACACCGGCAAGACGCCCGCCGACGTTCTGCGTGCCGTACCGCAAAACGTCCAGCGCGACGCCTACGCAAAGCTTTCCGAAGCCGTCTACCCGCTGGCCCTGCCCTATCACGACCCGCTGGCGGTCACCCGCGCCTACCTCGGGCACCTCGGCATCTCTCGGGTCGAGCTCTTGCGGACCCTCGGGCGCGGAGCCGCGCAACGCGAGGAGGCGCTCGCCGAAGCGCTCGGCATGTCCCCGGCCGAGCTCGCGAGCGTGGCGCGCCCCCCGGAGGAGCTCTTCCGCCACTTCGGCTTCGCGGCGGCTGAGAACGGCGGCGTTTCGTTCGTGGGGGCGCTCGCTCGCGCACCCGCGTTCCTGGCCGCGACCGGCATCACCTTCCAGAGCCTGATCGACCTCGTGAGCACGCGCTTCGTCAACGCCGGCGACGGCCTCAAACTCGAGTCCCCCGCTCCGGACTGCGACCCCGAGAAGGTCCGCATCACCGGCCTCGACGAGCGGCGGCTCTCGCGCTTGCTCCGGCTACTCCGCCTCCAGCGCCGCATCGGCTGGAGCTTCGCCGATCTCGACCGCGCGCTGTTCGCGATGAACGCGAGCGAGCTCGACGTCCCGGCGCTCGAAAAGCTGGTGGAGGTTCGCGACCTCGCGCGCCTTCTGGATCGCCCCGCGGTCGAACTACTCGTACTCTGGGCTCCGCTCGACACGTGGGGCAAGGACAGCCGCTTCGAAGCGCTGCTCCAGACGCGCTCGGTGGCCTGGCGCACGGAAGACGCGCGCACCTTCCAACTCCGCCCCGATCGAGCCGAGCTCGCCGTCACCGCCGAGAACCTGGACGCGGTCGCTCCGGCTCTGCTCGCCGGATTTCGCATCACGAGCGAGGAGCTCACGCTCGCACGCGCGCTGCTACTTTCGAGAAGCGCCCCGCCGCGGCTCGATCTGGCGGGACTCTCGGCCGTGTACCGCGTGATCGTGCTGGCGCGGGCGCTGAAGCTCCGCATCGATCAGCTGGACGCCCTGCTGCGACTGGTGCCGCCGGACGCGGATCCATTTCGCCCGACCGAGCCGGCGGCGGCTCGCCGCTTCGTCGACATCGCGCGCGCCGTCGGGAATACGGACTTTGCGCCGGAGACCCTGGCTTACCTCTTCCGCGACGAGATCTCGGTCGGGCGCGGCCCGGCGCCCACCGCCGCGCAGCTTTCTGCGGCGCTTTCGAACGTGCGCCGGAGCCTCAGCGATGCGCACACCGAGACCGCGCACCCCGCCGAGGTGATCGACGACACCCTGCGCCAGAAGCTCGCGATGCTGCTCGATCCCGCGCTGCTCGACCGCGCGGTCGCCGTGCTCGACCCGCGCACGCCCGAGACCGCGGCACAGCGGCGCGACTTCTTCGATCGCCACCTGGCACACGTCTTTCCCGATCCGGGTGCAGCCGCGGCGCGTCTGTTCGGTGCACTGCCCGCCGCAGCGAAAGCGGCTGCCGCTCTGGTCCCCTCGACGAGCGCAGCCGCCACCGCGCCGTCCCCGTCCGACGATCCCTTCGCGCCCGAGGCGCCCGACCCGGCCGCGGCCGAAAAGCCGAGTACCCCTGCGCCGAGCCCGCTCGAGCGGCACTGGCAGGCGAACGTCCACTTCGTGCTCGATCACCTCCTGCCGTTGCTCCGTGCACGCCGGCTCCGGGGTGCGGTCGTCCAGACGTTGAGCGACAGCGTCGGGCTCAGCGGCGCCGCCGTCGCCGAGCTTTCGACGCGCGTCCTCACGTCGCGAAGGCGACCGGGCGCGCCCGTGATCCAGGACTTCTACGCGCTGCTCGGCAGCGGGCTCACGGGCGCCTATTATGCCAACGCCGAGCTTCGTGGCGACCCCGCGCTCGTTCGCGTCGACCCGGAAATCGCATTCTCGTGGACCGGCGCGGAGCCGGCGCCCGGCGTACCGAGTCGCGGCTTCAGCGTGCGCTGGTCGGGCCACTTCCACGCGCGGAGCACGGGGAGTTACACGTTCTACGTCAGGAGCGACGGCAACCTACGGCTCTCGCTCAAGGTGGGCGAGGACGAGCGCGTGTTGATCGAGCGCGCCGGCGGGCCGGGCGCCGTCGCCGAGCACGCCTCGATCCCGATCGAGCTCGCGGGCAACGCACTCTACGAGCTCAAGCTGGAGTACAGGAACGGCGGCGGCCCGGCGAGCGTCGCCCTCCTTGTCGGAGCCACCCCGAGCACCAAGCAGGCCGTGCC
>DASXWF010000570.1:0-7160 GCA_036503835.1 Polyangiaceae bacterium
CCCGCGCAGAGCGGTGCCGGCGCGGGCGCGACGGGTCAGGGCGGGACGGCGACGGCCGGCGTCCCGGGCGTTGCCGGCACGACGAACGGCGGCGCGCCGTTCGCGGGCTCCGGCGGCGGGGGCGGCGCAGGACGAGGCGGCGGTGGCGCGATGAACGGCGGCGAAGGCGGCGCAGGCGAAGGCGGCGGCGAAATGGCGGGAGAAGGCGGAACTCACGCCGAGCCCCCCGCTTGCGATCCGTTGCTGACGCCCGCCCTCGACGGGCCCCCCGCGGTCGAAGCCGGAGAGGGTCCGCTCGCCGCCGCGGTCGCAGACTTCGACGCCGACGGCCGCCTCGATCTCGCGACGGCCGACAACGCGGGCAACACGGTGACGGTTCTGCTGGGGAACGGCGACGCGTCGTTTCGGCGGGCGTTCCAGATCGACGTGGGACAAGCGCCGGGAGCCATCGTCGCGCTCGATTGGAACCGCGACGGAGCCGTCGATCTGGTCACGGGCAACGACGGGAGCGTGAGCATCCTGCTCGGTCGCAACGACGGCAGCTTCGACTCGAGCCTCGACTTCGGGCTGTCGGGCAGGGCGCACGGGATCGTCGGGGGCGACTTCGACGCGGACGGCGCTCCGGATCTCGGCGTCGCGGTGACCCTGCCCGCCGGGTCCGGCATCCAGAGCGTGTTGTTCGGCTCCGGCGGCGGCAGCATCGTAGAGGTCGTGGATTTCTTCGAAATGGTGCCGGTGGGCTCCGTGGCGGCCGGGGACGTGAACGCCGACGGCCGGACCGATCTCGTATTTCAGGCATCGCTCCAATCCTCCGCGTTGATCGGCGGCACGCGGAACTTCGTGCCCCGGCGCAGCGAAACGGATGTGGGCGCAATCGCGGCTCTCGACGATCTGGACGGCGACGGCTGGGCGGACCTCGCGCTCGTGATGGGCTGCCCGCGGGGCGTCAACTCGAGCCTGAAGGTGCTGCGCGGCTCGGGCGACGGATACTTCGCCGAGCGCTCGGAGTATCCGTCCGCGCGCTGCATGGGTCCGGCCGCCGCGGGGGACGTGGACGGCAACGGTACTTCCGACATCGTCGGCGCGCCGAACGACGTGTGGCTCGGGAACGGAGACGGCAGCTTCCGTGAGGTACTGAGCGCCGTGACGCTCGGCGGCCGCGTGCTCGGATTGGGCGACTTCGACCGGGACGGGCGGCTCGACGTCGCGGTTGCGGCGGAGGACTCGGTCTTCGTGCGGCCCGGCAACGGCGACGGGACGTTCGGCTCGACGCCCGAGTTTCCGACGGCAAGCTCGCTGTCTTCGCTCGTGCTGGTCGATCTGAACGGCGACGGCGTGCACGACGTCGCCGGCGCGAACGCGTGGCCCGCGCCGCCCGAGTCGAGCTCGGCGAGCGTCTTGCTCGGCGCGGGGGAAGGTCGCTTCGGGAGCGCGCACGCGTATCCCACCGGCGTGCAGCCGAAGGATCTCGCCGTGCGCGATCTGAACTACGACGGCCGCGGCGATCTCGTCACCGCGAACGACATCGACGGCACGCTGAGCGTGCTGTTGGGGCTCGGCGACGGCAGCTTTGCGCCGAAGCAGGACTACGCGGTCGGCGGTGAGCCCGTTTCGGTCGCCATCGGCGACGCGAACGGCGACGGCTCCGTCGACATCGTGTGCGCCAACCGCGCCGCGCACGCGGTGACGGTACTCGCCGGGCGAGGTGACGGCAGCTTCTCCTCGCCGGTGACCTGGCCCGCCGGCGGCGCGCCGTGGACCGCCACGCTGGCCGACGTGAACGGTGACGGCCGGCTCGACGTCGTGACCGCCAACTACGAGGTATCGACGATCAGCGTGCTGCTCGGGCTGGGCGGCGGAAGTTTTGCCGCGCCTCGCGACTACGCGACCGGGCGAGTCCCGACCGCGCTGGCTGCGGGCGATCTCGATGGGGACGGGCGAATGGACCTCTTGACCGGCAACGACGCCACGTTCAGCCTTCTTCTCGGCGCGCCGGGCGGTGAGTTTCCGAGCCACGAGGACTTCGCGGGCTGGGCATCGGATCTGGCCGTCGTGGATCTCAACCAGGACGGCATTCTCGACGTGGTCGCGAACGGCCCGGCGCTCAGGCTGTACCTGGGCGCCGGCGACGGCAGCTTCCTCTGCGAGCAGGACTACGTCTTGGGGGGCGGGCTCGGTGCGTTCGACGTTGCGGACGTCAACGGTGATGGTCGATGGGACGTCGTCGCGGCGACTTCCGAGTCCATTGCAGTTTTCCTGGGTGCGCCGCGCTGAGCGTGGCAATTCGTCCCGTTCGTCGCGGTTGATTCACCTCGGGTGCTTGCGAGTTCCCCTGCCAGGGCCGATGCTGTGTACGAGGTGAATGATCGGACCAGCTTCGGAGCACCGCAACACGCCGGCAGGTGAGTCGGCACTGTCGTTTCTGGAAGGTGGTGGGGAGCTCGGCGCGATGATGCGCGCTTACGACTGGACGACGACGCCGCTCGGCCCGCCCGCTGCCTGGCCGCGCAGCCTGAAGACGGCCGTGCGCATCATGCTCACGTCGCGGCAGCCCATCTGGCTTGGTTGGGGACCGGAGCTCACTTACCTCTACAACGATCCATACAAGTCGATCATCGGCGGAAAGCACCCGCGCGCGCTCGGGCGTCCGTTCCGCGAGGTCTGGCACGAGATCTGGGACGTGATCGGTCCCATGGCCGCGAACGTGATGACGCGCGACGAGGGCACCTACGTCGAGGCGCAGCTCCTCATCATGCAGCGCCACGGGTACCAGGAAGAAACCTACTACACCTTCTCCTACAGCCCGATTCCGGGCGACGACGGCGCGACGGCGGGGCTCTTCTGCGCGAATACCGACGACACGCGGCGCGTGATCGGCGAGCGCCAGCTCGAGACGCTGCGGAGCCTCTCCGTTCGCGCCGCTGAAGCGCGCAACGCGGAGGAAGCGTGTCTGCTCAGCATCGACGCGCTCGCCGAAAGCGCGCGGGATCTGCCGTTCGTGCTTTTGTATTTGACCGACGCGACCGCGGGCGCGCCGGTGCTCGCCGCGTCCACGCCGGGCGCGACCGCGCTGTCGGGCGTCGCCTGGCCCTGGGCACGAGCCCTCGCGGAACATCAATCCGAGCTCGTCGCGATCCCGGAAGGAGTCGCTCGTGTACCCACGGGCGCTTGGTCGCGGCCGCCGAGCTCGGCCATCGTCTTGCCCCTGCCGGCGTCAGGGGCAGGTCGGTCGGGCGTGCTGGTCGCGGGCCTGAACCCGTTCCGCCAGCTCGGCTCCGATTACCGCAGGTTCCTCGATCTCCTGGCGCATCAGCTGGCGAGCAACATCGCGCACGCCGAGGCCTACGAAGAGGAGCGCAAGCGCAGCGCGGCGCTGATCGCCCTCGATCGAGCCAAGACCGAGTTCTTCAGCAACGTGAGTCACGAGTTTCGCACCCCGCTCACGCTGATGCTCGGCCCGCTCGAAGATACGTTGCGCCAGTCCGAAGCGCTGCCCGAAGCCGATCGCGAGCGGCTCGACCTCGCGCACCGCAACGCGCAGCGCCTGCTCAAGCTCGTCAACACCCTGCTCGACTTCTCGCGCATCGAGTCGGGGCGGGCCGGCGACTCGTACGAGCCGGTCGACCTCGGCCTGCTCACGTCCGAGCTCGCCAGCGTCTTCCGCTCCGCCGTCGAGCGCGCCGGCCTCACGCTCTCGGTGAGCGCTCCGAGCCCTTCCGCCCCCGTCTACGTCGACCGCGAGATGTGGGAGAAGGTGCTGTTCAACCTGCTGTCGAACGCGCTCAAGTTCACGCTCGAGGGCCGGATCGAGGTCGCGCTCCGCGAACGGAGCGGAGGCGTGGAGCTCACCGTCGCCGACACGGGAACCGGCATTCCCGCCGCTGACCTCGCGCACGTCTTCGAGCGCTTTCATCGCGTGAAGGGGGCGCGCGGGCGCACGATCGAGGGCAGCGGCATCGGACTCGCGCTCGTGAAGGAGCTCGTGAAGCTCCACGGCGGTACGGTCGCGGTCGAGAGCGAGCTCGACCGCGGCAGCACGTTCCGGGTCTGGCTGCCGTTCGGTCGCGCTCACCTGCCGGCCGATCGCATCGGCGCGCAGCGCGGGCAGTCTTCGACGAGCCTCGGAAAAAACGTGTACGTGGAAGAGGCGCTCGGCTGGTTGCCGGCGCGCCGCTCGGGCCTGGAACCCGCGCTCGAAACGCTGCCGGAGCCCGGCCGCAAGCGCATTCTCCTGTGCGAGGACAACGCCGACATGCGCGACTACGTCGAGCGCCTGCTGCGCGGGCAATACGACGTGGAGACGGTCGGCGACGGCCGGGAGGCGCTCGATGCGGTGCGGCGGCGGGTCCCCGATCTCGTGCTTTCCGACGTGATGATGCCCAAGCTCGACGGCTTTGGTCTGCTCGCCGCCCTGCGCAGCGACGACCGCCTGAAGGCCCTCCCGGTCGTCCTGCTCTCGGCGCGGGCGGGGGAAGCGGCGCGCGTCGAAGGCCTGCGGCTCGGAGCGGACGACTACCTCGTGAAGCCGTTCAGCGCGAGGGAGCTCTTGACGCGCGTCGCGGCGCTCATCGAGCAGAAGCGCGCCGAGCGCGCGTTGCGCGAGCACGCGGATTCGCTCGAGATCCTGAACCGCGTCGGCCTCGCCCTCGCCGCGGAGCGCGATCTCCAGCGTATTCTGCAGACCGTCACCGACGCCGCGACCGCGGTTTCAGGCGCGGAGTTCGGCGCGTTCTTTCACAACGTCACGAACGAGCTCGGCGAAGCCTACCTGCTCTACACGCTCTCCGGCGCGCCGCGCGAGGCGTTCGAGCGCTTCGGAGCGCCGCGCAACACGCCGATCTTCGCCCCCACGTTCAGGGGCGAAGGGCCCGTGCGCCTCGACGACGTGACCCTCGATCCGCGCTACGGCACGATGGCCCCGCACCACGGCATGCCGAAGGGCCACCTGCCGGTACGCAGCTACCTCGCCGTCCCGGTGGTCTCGCGTTCGGGCGAGGTGATGGGCGGGCTGTTCTTCGGGCATTCGAAGGCAGGAGTCTTCACGGAGCGCGCGGAGCGGCTCGTGACGGGCATCGCCTCGCAGGCGTCGGTCGCGATCGACAGCTCGCGCCTCGACGAGAAACACGCGCAGCTGATCGCGGAGCTCCAGGAGAGCGATCGCAGGAAGGACGAGTTCATCGCGACGCTCTCGCACGAGCTCAGGAATCCGCTCGCGCCGCTCAAGAACGCGCTCCACGGCCTGCACCTGCTGGGAGAGCCGGGTCCCGGAGCCGGGCGCATGCGCGAGATGATCGAGCGCCAGGTGGACCACCTGGTGCGGCTCGTCGACGACCTGCTCGAGGTCTCGCGCATCAGCCGCGGCACGTTCGAGCTCCGCCGCGAGCGAATCGAGCTCGCGAGCGTGATTCAGAGCGCCGTCGAGACGAGCGAACCGCTGTTTGCAGCGGGCGCGCGCGAGCTCGGCGTCACGCTGCCGGACGAGTCACTCGTGCTCGACGGCGATCCGGTGCGCCTCACCCAGATCTTCGCGAATCTATTGAACAACGCGGCCAAGTACACCGACAACGGCGGGCGGGTGTGGCTCGCCGCGCGCCGTGAGCGTGAGGGCGACACGGTCGTGGTCTCGGTGCGTGACGACGGCATCGGAATCGCGGCGGAGACGCTGCCGAGCGTCTTTCAAATGTTTCACCGCGGCAGCGCCGGTGCGAGCCGCGGCGGTCTCGGGATCGGCCTGACGCTGGCGCGCAAGCTCGCCGAAATGCACGGCGGCAGCATCACGGCGCAGAGCGAGGGGCTCGGGCGGGGCAGCGAGTTCACCGTGCGGCTGCCGCTCGCCACGGGTGCTGCCGCCGCCGCGTCCGCGCGCAGCCCCGGGCCGCTTCCTCCCGAGCGCAGGCGGGTGCTGGTCACGGACGACAACGTCGATGCCGCGGAAGCGCTCGGCATGCTGCTCGAAATCCTGGGCGCGGAGGTGCGCATCGAAAATGACGGCCGCTCGGCGCTGAAAACCTACGCCGAGTACGCTCCGGAGCTCGTGCTTCTGGACATCGGCATGCCGGAGATGGACGGCTACGAGGTCGCGCGGCGCATTCGCGCGCTCGGAACGGAGCCGCGCGCGAAGCTCGTGGCGCTGACGGGCTGGGGCCAGGCCGAGGATCGCCGTAGGGCGCGCGAGGCCGGATTCGACGAGCACCTCGTCAAGCCGGCGGAGCTGGAGGCGTTGAAGGCGCTGCTGGGCTCGCTCGAACCCGCCTCGAGTCGAGACTGACTCGACGCTGCCGCACGGCGAAACCGGACGGCCGTTTGGCGATTCGGCGGCGCGCACACTCTGTGCATACGCCACACGCCGTGACCTTCCTCGTCCTCGCTCCACCTTTCCCCATTTCGCTTTTCGACTTCGAGAGCCACGGCAGTCAGGTCGATTTCCGCTGTCGTGTCGATTCGAGCCTTGGCGCGAGCAGCGCATTGGCGGGACGCCGCTGACAGACGCGAGTGGGGCGTTTTTGCAGGCCGTAGCAAAGCGCCGCACTCGGATGCACGAGCGCCGCAGTCCGCAGGGCCGGCTTCGAGCGCGAATGAGGTTCGACCTTGGCCGCACTGGATTCCAAAGCATCGCATCGCCGGTCACTCGACCGGCTCCGCAGTCGTCGTTTCGACGTCGTGTTGCCGCCGAAGACGCTGATCGGCTTCGCCCTTGCCGTGCTGGCGGTGATCAGCATCGCGGCGCTGTCGTTCAAGGCGCTCGAGCAACGCGCGAACAGCGCTCGGCACGCCACGCGAACGCTCGAGGCCGTCTCGCACATGCAGGCGCTCCTGTCGCTGGTGAAGGACGCGGAAACCGGACAGCGAGGCTATTTGCTGACCGGCGAAGACCGCTACCTCGAGCCGTTTCGGCAGGCGGAGCGCGCGCTTCCGCAGGAGCTCGAGCAGACCCGCCAGAGTCTGGCCGACGATCCGGTTCAGGCTCGCCGTCTGAGGAGCGTGGAGCGTCTCGCGACGGACAAGTTCGCCGAGCTCCGCGAGACCATCGAACTTTACGGGAGCGGTCGGGTCAATCAGGCGCTCACGCTGGTGCGCACCGACCGCGGCCGAGACGTGATGGATGGAATCCGCCGCGCGGCCGCGGAAATGCTCGCGACGGAGCGAGCGGAGCTCGAGGA
>DASXWF010000571.1:0-6394 GCA_036503835.1 Polyangiaceae bacterium
CCGCTCGCGCTCTACTTCATGCGCTCGCATCAGCCGACGCCGGCCCTGCGCGAGGTGCTGCTGCTCATCGCCACGCCCGTGCTCGCCGCGCTCGTCGCCCATCGCATTTCACAAGCGGTGCACCGCTTGAGCCAAGGCATCGTCAAGGCGCGCGAGATCGGGAGCTACCAGCTGGTCGAGCGCCTGGGCGTCGGAGGGATGGCCGAGGTCTGGCGCGCCGATCATCGCATGCTGGCACGTCCCGCGGCCGTGAAGCTGATCCGGCCGAAGATGCTGGGCGAGCACGGGCAGATCGAGACGGAGCGCCTGCTGCGTCTCTTCTTGCGCGAGGCACGCGCGACAGCGTCGTTGAGCTCCCCCCACACGATCCAGGTCTACGATTTCGGCATTACGCGCGAGGGAGCCTTCTACTACGTGATGGAGCTGCTCCACGGCGTCGACCTGAGGACGCTCGTCGAGCGTTTCGGCCCGCAGACGGAGGAGCGCACCGCCTACCTCTTGCGCCAGGTTTGCCAGTCGCTCAGTGAGGCGCACGAACGCGACTTCGTGCATCGCGACGTGAAGCCCGCGAACGTCTTCACCTGCCGGCTCGGCGGAGAGGCCGACTTCGTGAAGGTGCTCGACTTCGGCCTGGTGCTCGATCGCCACCCGACGGCGGCGGAGCTCGAGGACGAGCAGCGCTTCGTCGGCACGCCGGCGATCATGGCGCCCGAGATGGTGCGTTTCCAGGCGCCGGTCGACGCGCGTGCGGACATCTACGCCGCGGGCTGCGTCGGTTACTGGCTGCTCACGGGCAAGCGCGTCTTCGAGGCCGAGACTCGCCACGACATGCTGGTCATGCACGCCCACCAGAAGCCCGTGACGCCTTCGGTTCGGAGCGGCAAACCGGTCCACCCCGGGCTCGAGGCCGTCATCATGGCCTGCCTCGAAAAAAATCCGGGCAAGCGCCCGCAAACCGCGCGCGAGCTCCGCGAGCGGCTCGAGGCGCTGAACTTCGCGCCACCCTGGACCGCGGAACGCGCCGATCTCTGGTGGAAGCGCTACCGCCCCCTGGAACGCCCCCGCGATTCATTGCCACCATCCCCGTCGACCGAGCACGGCCCGGACCCGAGCGCGCCCGACCAGCCGGCCCAGCCGGCTCGCTGAGCCGATTGCGTCGGGACTACGGGCACGACCGTTTCAAAAAAAATCCGCGCGCGCAGGCGTTAATGAAAAAGTCACGGTGTCAGAAGCCATGAGCGAACGCACGATCGTCTACACCGATGGAGCCTGCTCCGGAAACCCGGGGCCCGGCGGCTGGGCCTGGGCCGTCCAGGGTGGCGCCTTCGCGAGCGGCGCCGAACCGCACACCACGAACCAGCGCATGGAAATCCGAGCAGCCCTGGAGGCGCTGCGGGCGCTGCCGGGCGCGCTCGAGGTCGTGAGCGATTCGACCTACGTCGTGAACTGCTTCAAGCAGCGCTGGTACGTGGGCTGGCACGCCAACGGCTGGCGCAACAGCCAGAAGAAGCCGGTCGCGAATCGAGATCTCTGGGAACCGTTCATCGAGCTCGCCCTCCAACGCGCGGCGACGTTTCGCTGGGTCAAGGGCCACGGCACCGATCCGATGAACCATCTCGTGGACGAGCTCGCCGTCGCCGCGGCTCAGGCTGGAACCGGACGCAACGGAGTCGCCGCCGAGATCAAGAAACGAAGACTCTGAAGCCTGCTGGGGGTGCGCGAGTCCGGCCTTCCGCGACTCAGTGCTTCGCCGGGGCTTTCTTGTCGTCCTTCTTGTCGTCCTTCTTGATCTCTTTCTTCTTCGGGATCGGATTGCCCGAACAGTCGCAGGTGTCGGTGCAGGTCGGCGAGCACTTCTTCGGCGCAATCGGGTTGCCCGAGCAGTCGCAGGTCGACGTGCACGTCGGCGAGCACTTCTTCGGCGCGATCGGCGCGCCGTGACAATCGCACGTCGCGGTGCACACGGGCGAGCAGGTCTTCGGCGCGATCGGCTGTCCGTGGCAGTCGCACGTCGCGGTGCACGTCGGCGAGCAGCCCGTCTTCGGCGCGATCGGGTTGCCCGAGCAGTCGCAGGTCGACGTGCACGTCGGCGAGCACTTGATCGGACGGCCCGAACAGTCGCAACTCGCCGTGCACGTCGGCGAGCAGCGCGCGGGGGCGATCGGCTGGCCATGGCAGTCGCAGGTCGACGTGCAGGTCGGTGAGCAGCGCCCCGGCGCGATCGGGTTGCCGGAGCAATCGCAGGTGGAGGTGCACGTCGGCGAACACTTCGCCGCGACGATCGGGCGGCCCGAGCAGTCGCACGTCGACGTGCACGTCGGCGAGCACCTGACCGCGGCGATCGGACGCCCGGAGCAATCGCAGGTCGACGTGCAGGTCGGCGAGCAACGCGCGGCAGGCGCCGGCGTGGGGGTGGGAGCCGGCGCGGGCGCCGGTGCCGGCGTCGGGAGGAGTGACTTGCGGGCGGTGGGCGCGGGCGCCACGGGCGTGGAAGTCGGTGCGGGCGATCCGGAGTCGGGAACGAGCGCGGCGCTCGCGGGCGCGGGGTCGGAGCCGGGGCTCGCTGCGGCCGCCGACGTGGAGGTCGCGGCCGGCGCCGCGGGAGCCGGGGTCGCCGCAGCTACCGGCGCTTCCGCCACGACCGCGCGCGCCGATTGCTCCGGTGCAATGGCGTCCTGTACCGCTTGCTTCGCTACGTCACAGGCGCCGAGCAGCGCGAGCAGGGCCACGCCGACGAGACGAACGAGCCGGAGTGAGCGGGAGAAAGAAGTCTCATTTCGCATAGCATTCGATCCCCCCGCACGAACCCAAACTCGGCTTTGCAACGTTTCATGACCGCGCGCCACGGTCAACTCGGCCCCGAAGAGCGTGTACGGCACGCGCGATCGAAAGCTTCCTTTGGGTCGAGCGGGGGTGCGCGGAGACTCGCTTCGCACCCGGTGCGAATTCGGTTCGCTCGATGCTCGCGTCTCGGAGTGGGACGCACGCCGCCCGGGTGTACGGCCCGGGCAGCGTTTTGTACAACCGCTACTTCGCGCGGCGGCCCGCCGAGCTCGATCCGCCGGAGCCTCCCATGCCTCCGCCGGAGCCCCTCTTTCCTCCCGAGCCGTCCGCTCCGCCCTGCGACGGTCGCGCATCGCCGCTGGACGCTCGAAGGCTCGAGTCGCTCGTGTTGGGGCCCACGGCACCGCTGTTGCCCTGCGACGGACCGATGGTGTCGGGGGCGCTCCGCGGCGTGTCCGTGTTGTTCGGTCCTGGGGTGGTCGTCGGACTGTTCATCGGCTCGGGCGAACCTGGCTGCCCGGGCTGGTTGGTCGTGCTCGGCAGCGGCTCCGGCGTGGTCGTGCCGCTGGCAGGCGTCATCTGATCGGGCGTCTCCGAATCGCGCCGGTCGTGCGAGCAGGCGATGGGGATGGCCAAGACCGACGCGACGATGAAAATGTTCCTGATGTCCATGGTGGCTCTCCAGTTCGAGGCCACCGCATATGCAGCGCCCATGCCCATTGCAGGAGCGCCAACCTGGCGGACTTCACGGGCGCGACAGCGAGGATCGTGCGGTTCTGGCCGAGGCAAGCCTCCGACCGCGAGGCGCGCTGGCCCGGACGAGCTCGGGCTCGGAGCCTCGGGGCACGCTGCTTGCTGGGGTGATTCGGTCATGCGCCATACCGACGTCATCGTCGCCGGAGCGGGAGCGGCGGGACTTTCCGCAGCACGACAACTTGCGCGCGCCGGCGCTCGAGTCGCACTGCTCGAGGCCGGCCCGCGCCCCGGCGGCCGCATCCTGACGGAGCACGCTCGTTCCTGGCGCCAGCCGATCGAGCTCGGCGCCGAGTTCGTTCACGAGACGACGGACGCGCTCGTCTCGCTCGCGAGCGACGCCGAGCTCACGCTGGAGGCGATTCCTGCGCGCCACTTCGCCTTCACGCGGCACGCCCTCGAGCCCGCCCCCGCCTTCGACGCCATCGAGGAGATCCTCGCGAAAGCCGAGAATTTCAAAGAGAACGGCACCGCGCTGGACCTGTTGACCGACCTCGGCGTCGATGCCGGCACCGCGCGCTGGTTCACCCATTTCGTGGAAGGCTTTCACGCAGCGCCCATCGATCGCATCAGCGCCCGCTCGATCGCGAAGCAGGGAATGCCGCAGGGCACCCAGTACCGTCTGCGCGAAGGCTACGGCGCCCTCGTCGAGTACCTCGAGCGCGACGCACGCCTGCACGGAGCCACCATCGCCTACGGAACGCTCGTCCGCGAGGTGCGAGTGCACGCAGACGGCGTCGAGGTCGCGAGCGAGCACGAGACCTGGTCCGGGACGGCGGTGATCGTGGCGCTACCGCTCAGTATCCTGCGCACTCGCCCCGCGCAGGGCGGCATCGCCTTCGATCCGGAGCCGGCAGAGTTCCGAAGCGCCCTCGCTCGGTTCGAGATGGGGCACGCCCTGCGCGTCGTGCTCCGCTTCCGCGAACCGCTCGAGCTTCACGCGCGGCTGCCCGAAGGCGCGTTCCTCCACGTGCCGGGCGCACAGCTGCCGACGTTCTGGGTGGGGGCTCACCCCGATCAACCGCAGCTCACGGCGTGGTGCGGAGGTCCGCGCGCGGAGCGCTGGAGCTCCGTGACCGAGCCGGTCTCGGGAGCCATCGCGTCGCTCTCTCAAGCGCTCGGGACGAGCCAGTCCGAAATCGGCCGCCTCGTGCTGGGCGCTCACGTGCACGATTTCGGTCACGATCCGTACGTGCGCGGCGCCTATCCCTACGAGGTTCCCGTGCGTGCGGCCTCGCGCGGCCTGCCGGATGGGCCGCCGCTGCTGTTCGCAGGAGACTACGTGGACGGCTCGGCGCTCGGCACGGTCGGCGCTGCGCTCGAGAGCGGGCACGCGGCGGCGCGCAGGTTGCTCGCCGCCGCGTAAACCCGACGCGGTCAGCGCTTGCGGCGCGGCTGCTTGCGGGTCGACGTCTTCGAGCCGCTCCGCCGCCGCCTGGCCACGCGCGGCGCCGAACGACCCGCGGGCTTCGCCTTCACTCCGTTCGCGCTGCGAGCGGCCGGCTTCTTCGACGTGCGCGTCTTGCCGTCGAGCACCTGCTGGAGATTCGACTGCAGAGGCTTCCGGAAGTCGGAGCGCATGGCCGCCTCGAAGCGCTTTTCCATTGCGGCCCCGAGCTCCTCCAGCTGCTCGTCCTCGATCTCGCGCTTCACCTTCGGCAGGAGCTCCTTCTCCTCCTCCTTGACGTGATGCTCGACCATCTCCTTGAGCACGGTCACGTACTTGTCGAAGTCCTCGCTTCCCTGGTTTTTGTCGGCCCGGAAGATGGAGAATTCGACGACACCGTGCTCGACCAGCGATTCACCGAGGATGTCGTCCTCTTCACCGAGCGCCTCCTCGCAGGCGGGGTAGAAGAGCTCGCGCTCGATGGCGTCATGGGCCACCAGGTTCGCCGCGAGCTGCTCGAAAATGTCCTTTTGCTCGTCTCCTTCGGCCTCTTCGAAGCGTTCGAAAAGTTCCTCGACCAACCTGTGCTGTTTGATGAGTAATTCGGTGGCTTTCATGGTCCTCCGGCCGCTTCCGAGAAGCGGGTTGATCCGACGAAGCCCCTCTGAGTGCAATCGACGTGCCGCCGCCCACGCCGCTCGTTTGCAACGTTTCTCACCACTCCGCCCCGGCGCGACAAACTGACGCCATCGTCGAACCCGTGGCATCCGCCGTGTCGCGTCCGGCGTCGAGCCTCGATCGAGGGCAAGCCCTGCGTACGGCACATCGGTTGCACCCAGGAATCGAACGGCCCAAGGCCGTCGTCCGAGCAACCCTCACAGGAGCAGATCCGCCAATGACTACCGAACAACGACCTCTCGCCGTCGTGACCGGCGCCTCGACGGGCATTGGGTTCGAGCTCGCGAGGTTCTGCGCCCAGAACGGCTACGATCTCCTCATCGCCGCCGACGAACCCGAGATTCACGACGCGGCTGCGGTATTGCGCGAGGAGGGCGCGGGCACGGGCGTCCAGGCGCTCCAGCTCGACCTCGCCGAGCGTGAGGGCGTGGACAGCCTGTACGCCGCACTCGGCGGAAAGCCGGTGGCCGCGCTGCTCGCCAACGCCGGACGCGGTCTCGGCGATGCGTTCCTCGATCAGGAGTTCGACCGGATCCGGCACGTCATCGACACGAACGTCACCGGCACGCTGTACCTGATTCACAAGATCGCCCGCGACATGCGCGATCGCGACGAGGGACGCATCTTGATCACGGGCTCGATTGCGGGGCTCATGCCCGGCACGTACCAGGCGGTCTACAACGGGACGAAGGCCCTGCTCGACTCCTTCTCGTTCGCGCTGCGTGCCGAGCTGAAAAACGCCGAGTCGAACGTGACGGTCACCTGCCTCATGCCGGGTGCCACGGAAACCGA
>DASXWF010000572.1:0-5890 GCA_036503835.1 Polyangiaceae bacterium
GCCGATCAAGAAGGCTTCCGCGAGACCGTTCGGGTGAGCCTGCTCGGCGTACGAAAAATCCAGCCCGAGCTCGGCGCCGCTGCCGAGCAGGCGGCGAAAGAGCGGCAGATCCGCGGGCGTCGAGATCACGAGGATTTCCCGAATCCCCGCGAGCATCAGCACCGACAGCGGATAGTAGATCATCGGCTTGTCGTAGACGGGCAAGAGCTGCTTCGAGACCGCGAGCGTGAGCGGGTAGAGCCGCGTGCCGCTTCCCCCGGCGAGGATGATGCCCTTCATGGTCGTATGCTCTCTACGCGTAGCCGGGGAGCCTTCCCCTGGCAATCCCTTCCGTTTTCGCCGGGCACGCTCGCCTTGAGCGCCCCTCCCCGCTATGTAAGAAAGTTTTCTGGACCCGGCATCATGTTCGAACGGCTCTTGCCCGCTGACTTCAGTGTTTCGTCGGCGGATCCCCGCGTACCCGGCGGGACGCTCTACCCGGAGGAATACGAGCTCGTCGCGCGAGCCGTGCCCAAGCGCCGGCGCGAGTTCGCGAAGTCGCGCGAGTGCGCGCACGTCGCGCTCGGGCGGCTCGGCTTTCCAGCGCAGCCGCTCTTGATGGGGCCGCGCCGCGAGCCGCTCTGGCCCGAGGGCGCCGTGGGCAGCATCACGCACACCGATTCGTACTGCGCGGCCGCCGTCTCGCGCCGGGATCGCTACGCCGGCATCGGAATCGACGCCGAATGCGACGAGCCGCTCCCGGCGGCCGTGGGAGAACGCGTGTGCAGCCGCGAGGAGCTGCGCGAGTTCGAGGGCGCCGGCTGGGCCGCGCCGGGCTTGCTCGCGAAGCTCGCGTTCTCCGCCAAGGAAGCCGTGTACAAATGCCTGTTCGCGGAGGGACGCGAGCTCGAGCTCGAGCGGATCGCGATCGCGCTGCGCGAGGACGGCGGATTTCGGGCGCGTACGGCGCCGCCCGACGCGACGACGCGCGTGTTCGAGGGTGTCTGGTTGCGCGGCGAGGGCCTCGTGCTGACCGCGGTTTGGACTGTCGCGCATCACTTCGGCGCCGAGCGGGCGAGGGCGGCGGCAACGTGATGGACATTCCGATCTCCCGTCCGGCGCTCGGCGACGAGGAGCGACGGGCGGCGCTCGAGGTGCTCGCGAGCGGCGAGCTCGCCAAGGGCCGCCGCGTCGAAGACTTCGAGACGGCGTTTGCCGCCGGTCACGGCGCACGCCACGGCGTGGCGACGAACAGCGGAACGGCTGCGCTGACGCTCGCGCTGCTCGCGCACGGCATCGGCGCGGGCGACGAGGTCATCGTGCCCTCGTTCAGCTTCTTCGCGACGGCGTCGAGCGTCGTCAGCGCCGGGGCCACCCCGGTCTTCGCCGACATCGACCCCGACGATCACTGCTTGTGCGCGGACGCGGCGAGAGCCGCGATCGGACCGCGCACCCGCGCGATCATGCCGGTCCATCTGTTCGGAATGCCCGCGAACCTCGCGCGCCTGCAAGCGCTCTGCAGCGAGCGCGGCCTCGTGCTTCTGGAAGACGCGGCGCAGGCCCACGGCGCGACGTTCGCGGGACGCCCGGTGGGGAGCTTCGGAACCGGCGCGTTCAGCTTCTTCGCGACGAAGAACATGACCACGCTGGAAGGAGGCATGCTGCTCACGAACGACGACGGCGTGGCGGAGCGCGCCCGCATGCTGCGCAATCACGGGCGCGGAGCGAACCAGGCCCACGTCGTCATCGGCGGCAACTACCGCATGACCGAGGTTGCGGCGGCGATCGGACGCGTGCAGCTCGGGCGCCTGCCCGCGCTCAACGCGGCGCGCGCCGCGAACGCCGGCTATTTCGACGCGCGACTCACGGGCGTCGAGCTACCGCGCACGCTGCCCGGCCGCACCCACGTCTACCACCAGTACACGGTGCGCGCCGCGTCGGCGGCCGAGCGGGATCGCATCGTCCTCACCTTGAACGAGCGCGGCGTGGGCGCGCGCGTCTACTACCGAACTCCCATTCATCGAGAGCCGTGGTTTCGGGAGCGCGCTCTCTACCGCGATCTCGAGCTCCCCGAGACGGCCCGGGCGAGCGCTCGTGTCTTCAGCTTGCCGGTTCACCCTCGTCTCAGCGAGGCGGAGCGCGCGTACATCGTCACGGTAGTCAACGAGGTCGCTCGATCTCGGGTGTGACCGGCCGTCACCTCGGCCGCCACCGACCTGTGGTAGGAGATGCTGGTGCTTGGGGTTCCTTCCCTGCTCGCGACGGTCGCTTCTGCAGCGTTCAGCGTGCCCGCGAGCGTCCTCTGCCTCGAGACACTGGCGGCGTTGCTGCCGGCCCGATCGGAGCCCCGCTCCAAGCCGGCTTCGCTGCGCTTCGCGGTGTTGATCCCGGCTCACGACGAGGAGGGCGGCATCGGCGACACGGTGCGCGCCATCCGCAGCGAGCTCGGGCCGAACGACAGGGTGCTGGTCGTCGCCGACAACTGCAGCGACGGAACGGCGCAGGCAGCGCGTGCCGCGGGCGCCGAGGTGAAAGAGCGCAGGGATCCCGACCGGCGCGGCAAGGGTCACGCCCTCACCTTCGGAACGGCGGCGCTCGCGGCCGACCCGCCGGACGTGGTGATCGTGATGGATGCCGACTGCCGGGTCGAACGCGGATCCCTGCGTGAGCTCGCGGAGCTCGCGGCTACGACCGGGCGTCCCGTGCAGGCGGTGTACCTCATGCACGCCAAGGCCGGCAGCGGCCTCACGAGCATCTCGAGCTTTGCCTTCCGGGTGAGAAACCTGGTGCGGCCGCTCGGCCTCCGGCGGCTCGGCTTCGCCTGCCAACTCACCGGCACCGGCATGGCGTTCCCCTGGGCGGTCTTCCGAGACGCGCCGCCGACCGAGGGTTTTTTGGTGGAGGACTTGCTGCTCGGTCACGAGCTCGCGCTCAAGGGGACACCCCCGCTGCTGTGCGAGACGGTCCAGGTCGGCAGCGATTTTCCGACCAGCGAAGCCGCGCGGCTGCGCCAGCGCCGTCGCTGGGAACACGGCGAGCTCGCTGTCCTCTTGCGGACGGCGCCGCGCATGCTCGTCCAGGGCTTGCTCCGGCGCGAGCTCGGCTTGATCGCCCTCGGACTCGACGCCGCAGTCCCACCGGTCGCTCTGCTGGTCATGCTCGAAGGGGCGGCCGTCGCCGGCAGCGCGGTGTTCGTGCTCGGCGGCGGGTCCGCGTTGCCGCTCGGTTTCGCCCTCGGCGGCGGCGCCCTTTTGGCGATCGGGCTCTCGGCCGCGTGGCTCGCGCACGGTCGCGGCGTGCTGCCCGTGAGCGACATCGCGAAGATTCCGCGCTACGTGCTCTGGAAGCTCCCGCTTTACGGTAGTTTCGCGCGACAGGGCCCGCACGCCGAGTGGGAGCGAACCGAACGCGCATGAACGATACCGCACCCTTCCCCACCGTTCGCCTGTTCGGCATGGACGTTCACGCGACGAGCGAAGCCGGGGTGTTGGCGGAGGTCGAGCGCTGGATCCGCCAGCCTCTGGACAAGCTGCGCTACGTCGTCACACCGAACGTGCAGCACGCCATGGTTTTTCAGGAGAACCCGGCGTTCCGCGAAGCGTACTCCGCCGCCTCGCTCGTGATCGCGGACGGCTGGCCGCTCGTTTGGTCGTCCTGGCTCCTTCGCACACCGTTGCCCGAGCGAGTCGCCGGCAGCGACCTCCTGCCCCTTCTCTTCGAGCAAACCATCGGCAATCCGCTGTCGATTTTCTTGCTCGGCGCGGCTCCGGGGGTCGGCGAGCGCGCCGCGAGCGAGATCCAGCGGCGCTGGCCGCACGTCAAGGTCGTGGGCACGTACAGCCCTCCCTTTGGTTTCGAAAAAGACGACGCGGAGAATCAGCGCATCCTCGCGCGGGTAAGAGACGCAGCTCCCGACATCCTGTTGGTGGGTCTGGGCGCCCCCAAGCAGGAGCTCTGGACCTATCGTTTCCATCATGAGCTGCGCGCGAAGGTGGCACTCTGCCTCGGCGGAACCATCGATTTTCTCGCGGGAGCCAAGGCGCGCGCTCCCCACTGGATGCGCCGGACGGGTCTCGAGTGGATCCACCGAGCGGCCACGGAGCCGCGCCGGCTCGGGCCGCGCTACGCCGAACATGCCTGGCGCTTTCCCGTGCTTTTCGTGCGTGAGTTCAGGAAGAACGGCAGGGGCGGACGTTGAGGGGAAGAAGAGACCCCTCCGCCGGGTTGTCACCCTCGTGCGTGGCACACGGTCGAGAGCGGGCCTCTGATAAGCTTCGGCGGGGGTGCCGGACTCCATGAGTCAAGAACCCAAGAACCCTACGAACGGCGCGCAGCGCACTCCGGCGTGGCCGGCGCTCGTGGCGAGCCCCGTGGTTCTCTGCGGATTCGTCGCGTACGCGTTCCTCGCCCCCGCGACGTACCGCGCGACGGCGCGCATTCAGATCCAGGCCCAGCCGAAGGCCGCAGTCGCCCTGCCTTCGCCGGCGCAAGCCACGCCGAAACTGCAACGGCTGGCGGTCGCCGACGAGAGCGCGGCCCTGATAGCACGCGAGATTTCGGGCGACGCCGCCGCGGCGCGGCGGCTCCTCGACAGCCAGCTCGCTCTCACGTCCGAGGGGAACGACTTCTTCGCCGTGAGCGTGCTCGACGGCGACGCGGCTCGCGCTCAGCGCATCTGCAACCTCGTCGCGCGACGGGTCGCGTCGCACGCCACGGTGGCGCTTGCTTCCGACTTACCGAAGCAGGCCGAGCCACCCGCTCGCGACGCACGCGCGGAGCTCGCCGCGTTTCTCGCCGCTCATCCCGAGTTGAAGGGGCCGGTCGTCTCACCGCTGCCGAGCGCGGCGCCGAAGCCGGCCGTCACGGCGCAAGTCGCGGCGCTCCGCGCGGAGCGCAAGCGCATCGAAGCGCAGCTCGAGGGCCGCCTGGGAGCCGAGGACTCGGACAATCCTTACGGAGATCTGCGAAAGGTCGACGAATCCACGCTCAGGCGCCGGCTCGAAGAGATCGACCTGGTCATCCGGCGCACCACCGAGCGTCCCGAAACACCCAGCCCGACGCCGAAGCCGAGCCCCGAGATCGAGGCCGAGCACAGGCGCCTGCTCGCGGCAGCGAGCCAGCCGGCCGCGAAACCCGAAGTGCAGACGTCGCCGTTCTTGGTGCGCTTGGCGGAAGCCTCGCTGCCGGACAGCCCCGTGAAGCCCAATCGCCGGCTGTGGCTCGCGATCGGGGCCTTGAGCGCGCTCTTGACCGGAGCCGTGGCGCTGTTCGCGTTTCGCCCGCGCGCGCCTCGAAAGGCCAACGATGCGCTGGCCGAGACGCAAGTCGACGCGTGGCGCGGCAGCGGCAGCGAGCCACCTCCCCGCGCAGGCGCGAGCCCGTCGCGCTACTCGAGCAGCAATCCGCCCCCTCAGTACGGCAGCGGCGCTCCTCCCCAGCAATACGGCAGCAGCAATCCGCCGCCGCCACGCCCGAGCAGCAATCCGCCCCCTCAGTACGGCAGCAGCAGTCCGCCCCCTCAGTACGGCAGTAGCAATCCGCCCCCTCAGTACGGCAGCAGCGCTCCTCCCCAGCAATACGGCAGCAGCAATCCGCCCGCGCCGGCGCAAAGCGCCGAAGCGCCGCGCGCCAACGGCGGCTCCGAAGCCCAGGAGCGCCGGCTCTCGCCGGAGGTCACCGTCAACATCGAACCGCCCCGCAAGACCACGCAGATCGGCTTTCCCGGCGCGCCGCTCGTGCCCTCCGTGATTCGCACGCCACCCGCGGCCGAACAGGTGCCTCCGGCTCCGGCGCCCGACGCCGCGCAAGAGGACGCGAGCGCAGGCCCCGGCACGGAGAGGGTGGTCGTGACGAGGAGCTTCACCGTTCCCCCTCCACCACCGGACGATCCCGCCGACGCGGAGGTGGTGGC
>DASXWF010000573.1:0-4025 GCA_036503835.1 Polyangiaceae bacterium
GGCCGCGATCACGTCGAGCTCGAGCTCGAGGCGCGCGCGGTACTTTTCTTCGTTGAAACCCGACCAGCGGCGCAGGGCTTCGTGGCGGCTCACGAGGCCCTCGCGCGAGACGTGGCGGAAGTAGCTTTCGGCGTCGTAGCCCGGCGGCACCGGGAACGTCGGCAACACCGAGTGGCCGAGATCGAGCTTCAGGCCCGAGCACATCTCGGCGACCGCGAGCGTGTTCTTGAGCGCCTCGGGCGTAGAGTGAAAGAGCTCCCCCATCGCTTCGGGGCTCTTCAAGAACATCTGCGCGCTGCCGTGGTGGAGCGGCGCTGCCTCCTCGTACGTGCGCCCCATACGGATGCACTCGAGGTAGACCTGCGCGACGCCGTCGTCCTTGTCCATGAAGTGGACGTCGTTCGTGGCGATCAGCGGAAGCTCGAGATCGCGGGCGGCCTCGCTCAGGATCTTGTTCAGCACGGCCTGCTCGGGGAAGCCGTGGTCCTGGAGCTCGACGAAGACGTGCCCCGGCTCGAAGGCGTCGCGGAGCTCGGCGAGCCCGCTCTTGCCGCGGTCGGGACCTTGCTCGAGCACACCCTGGGGGACGAGCCCGCCGAGACAACCGCTCAGCGCGACCAGGCCCTTGCTGCGCGCCGCGATCGACTCGAAGCGCACGCTCGGACCTACCTCGCTCGCCGGCGAGAGGTGCCCCTCGGACACCAGGGCGACCAGGTTTCGATAACCGGCCTCGTTGCTCGCGAGCACGACGAGGTGCGACAGCGCGCCGCCCGGTCGTGCGACGTTGAGCTCGCAGCCGAGAATCGGCTGGATCCCCGCCGCGCGGCAGGCCTTGTAGTGTCGGAGCGCGCCGTACATGTTCGCGTGATCCGTGAGCGCGACCGCCTTCATCCCCTGCTGCTTCACCCGCGCCGGAAGGCTGCCGAGCTTCACCGCACCCGTGAGGAACGAGTACTGGGAGTGGACGTGCAGGTGCACGAATTCGGCGGCCATCGGAGCTCGGAGCCTAATACCAAGCATACGGCCCGGCGCCCCGCCCGCCGTTCAAAGACCGACCGGCCGGCTGTGGCGCCCGAATTTGAAGAGGAATCAGGCCCGGACCGTCGATCTCCCCGGCGCTCCCCGCCCCTTGCGGAGCGCCGGGCTTTTGGACTACCGCTTGGAGTACCGGCGCACGCCTCGGGAGGCGGGCGCCCAGGGCTTTTTCCCTAGGAGAACTTTCGTCATGCTGCGAATGAGGACCCTCGCGATCGCACTCGTCGGGACGGCGCTGCTCTTGCCGGCGCTCGGCGGCTGCGCGGCCAAGGCGTCGTTCCAGGCAGGAGGCGCCAATTCGCCGCCCCCGCCTCCTCCACCGCCGCCCCCTCCTCCACCGCCGCCCCCGCCGCCCGAGGAGCCGAAGGCCGAGCCCAAGAAGGAAGAACCCAAGAAGGAAGAGCCCAAGAAGGAAGAGAAGCCCGAGAAGGAAAAGAAGAAGCCGAAGAGCGAGGCGAAGGTCTCGGGCGACAAGGTCAACATCCCGGGCCAGATCGAGTTCGAGTTCGGCAAGGCGACCCTCAAGGACACGGCGGAGACGCAGAAGGTGCTCGAGCAGCTGCAGCTGTTCCTCGAGGACAACCCGCGCGTCACGAAGCTCCGCATCGAGGGCCACACCGACAACGTCGGGACGAAGGAATCGAACCTCGAGCTTTCGGGCCAGCGCGCGCTCATCGTGAAGAATTTCATCATCGGCAAGGGCACCCCGAAAGAGCGGCTCATCTCCGTCGGCTGCGGCCAGGACAAGCCCATCGCCGACAACGCGACCGAAGAGGGCAAGCAGAAGAACCGCCGCACCGAATTCCGCATCGCGGAGCTCGCCGGCAAGAAATACATGGGCCGGGATCCGACCGGCGGCTGCAAGACCTTCGAGTGAGAGCGGCGCACGCGCCGGGTCCGTTCCACGGAACGTTCCCGGCGCGGCCGTTTTTGGGGGTCCGGCGCCTCGCGCATGCTATGGACGGCTCGTGCGCCCGCTCGTGTCGCTCCTGGCCTTCCTCGCGTTCGGTTGCTCCCAGCAGCCGTCCGACTTGCGCGAGTGGCGCGCGGCCGATCACGATCACACGACCAATCCCGGGGAGGGCCAGGTTCAAGGCGGACCCGATGCCGGCACGGCGCCGGAGCTCGCCGCGCACGGCTTGAACGAGGTCGCCATCGTCGCCTGGCAGCAGAACTGCACGCGCTGTCACGGGTCGCTCGGCCGCGGTGACGGCCCGCAAGGCGTGCCGCTGCGTGCCACCGATTTCTCCAACGCCGCCTGGCAGGGCGCCGTCAGCGACGAACAGATTCTGAAGTCGATCCGCGACGGCAAGGGCGCGATGCCGGCGTTCCCCCTGCCCGAGTCGACGCTCAAGCCGCTCGTTCAGCTCGTGCGCTTGTTCGGGCGCGCGAGCGCTCCCCCGGCGAGCGCGTCCGCGGCGCCGAGCGGTTCCGTTCCGCGCGCCATGGGCGCGCCCTCCGGCCGCCCGCTGCCGCCGGGACATCCGTTGCCCTCCGGACATCCACCGCTTTCCGGAACGACCGGCACGAGTGCCCCGCGGGCGCCGGCCCTACCGCCCGGCCATCCCGAACTGCCCGCCGGTCATCCCCCGATTTCGGCAACGCCCGTCGCTCCGCCGCCCAAAACCTCCCCATGACGGCGCTGCCCGGTACGCGCACGCTGAGACAGCGCGCCGCGTTCCTATTCCTCGCGCTGGGCGGCGTACTGCTCGCGCGCACGGTCGCGAACGATTGGCCGCATGAGCAAACGTTGATTTTCCGCCTCGAGGGTGAGCTCGCGCGCACGCCGCTCCGGCTCGACACGAGCGTCACCCGCGCGGGCGAAGGCGAAGCGAGCGCCGGAATGAGCATCGAGCGGAGCGGCACGGAAGGCGCGAACCCGCGACAAACGTTGAGAGTTCCGGACGGTGAATACGTCGTGACCGTCGCCTGGGAAGAACGAAAACGAGAAGGTCGCGCAGCGCCCAAAGAAGGCGAGACAAGCAGCGTGCATCGCGTTACCCTGGAAGGCGGCGAAGTCGTCGTCAGCGTCAAGCCGAGGGTTTCCGAGTGAGTCAGCCGTCGTCTCCTGCAGAGATCAGCACGCGCGCTCAGGTTCCGGACGGCAAGCTGCCGGACGAGATCGTCGTGATCGTGTTGAGCGGCGCGCAGCGCGGACAGCGCGTGCGGCTGGTCGACCGGCTGCGCATTGGCAAGGCGCCGGAGAACGACCTCGTGCTGAGCGACGACACGGTCTCGCGACAGCACTGCGAGCTCGAGCGGCGCTCGTCGGGCGTGCTCGTGCGCGACCTCGGCTCCACGAACCACACGCGCGTGGGACGCACGGCCGTGCGCGAAGCGGTCGTGGAGAGCGGCGCCACCATCAGCGTGGGCGCGGTCGACCTGAGCCTGCGCGTGGAGCCGCGCCAGGCGCTGGTCTTGCCGAGCGAGTCCTCCCAGTTCGGCGACGCGATCGGGCACAGCATCGCGATGCGCACGATTTTCGGGGTGCTCGAGCGCATCGCGCCGACCGACGCCTGCGTGCTCCTCGAAGGCGAGACCGGGACGGGCAAGGACGTGATCGCGCGCTCGATCCATCAGATGAGCCCGCGCAAGGAGCGGCCGTTCGTGGTCGTCGACTGCGGAGCCGTCAGCTACAGCCTGATCGAGAGCGAGCTCTTCGGACACGAGCGCGGCGCGTTCACGGGCGCCGTCGCGATGCGTCAGGGCGCGTTCGAGCTCGCGGGTCGCGGCACGCTCTTCCTCGACGAGGTCGGCGAGCTACCGCTCGACGTACAGCCCAAGCTCCTGCGTGTCCTCGAGACCGGCGAGTACCGGCGAGTCGGCGGCAATAAAGTGATGACCGCGGACGCTCGCATCGTCGCTGCCACCAAGCGCAACCTGCGTGAAGAGGTCGAGCGCGGGAAGTTTCGAGAGGATCTCTACTTCCGACTCTCGGTCGTCCCCGTCACCGTCCCCCCACTCCGCAGCCGGCGCGACGACATCCCCTC
>DASXWF010000574.1:0-6261 GCA_036503835.1 Polyangiaceae bacterium
TCTGGGGCAGAGTCTTGCGCAACTCCTCCGAACACTCACGCTCCCATCGGTCGCCCCACCCGCAGTAATCGAGGTGCTGTAGCGCCTCACGCAGGGCCTCACGCAGCTCGGCGTACGTCGGCTTTTTCACTGGCCACCTCGAATCTCAGCCAGCATCCGGTCCAGGCGCGCGATGGCGCCCTGGCACGTGTCGACCACGGTCTGCAGCTCGGACGCGAGATTCTCCAGCTTGGACTCGGCCGGGGTCTCTTTCCGTGCGGGGCGAGCGCGGAGCGCCGGGGGCGGGTTTATCTGAATCGTCTCGCCGACCGTCTCCACCATCTGCTTGGTCTCGGCCGCTTTGCGCACGCTCGCGGTGAGCGCCTCGGTCAGGTCCACGTCCTCTGACAACTGCTTCAAATCGAACGGCATGTTCAACGCTCCTTCCGTCCGAGATACATACCCACCGTCACGCACACCAGAATCCAACCCGCTATGTACAGAACTTCCACTTTGCACTCCTTTATTCGCCGACAACGTCGGTCTTGTACGCTTGAGACTAGCAGGCGAAATCAACCCCGCAACCCCGTCGTACGAGTTCGGCCCGTCGAACGGCGAGCAGTGGGCTCGGACCCAGCACCGCTCGCACGAGTCCAGGTTGGCCACGACCCGGTCGGCATCGTACTCGGCGTGGAGCTTGGCCATGGCCGCGGCTGCGGGGCGGACGACTGAGTCGAACCAGATGGCGTTGGCCAAAACGAACGCCTCGCCTCGCACGTTCCAGGCCTTCGGCTTCGTGTCCTTGTTCACGTACGACCAGACGCCGTTGACTTTGGTTAGGCCCGGGTCCAACTGGAACTCGCACCAGGCATAGAGTCGGAACTGCACGTCGTCGCAGAGTTGCCGCTCGGTCATAGCCGAACCCTCACCCGGCCCCGGCGCCCCGGTCGTCTTGGTGTCACCGAGCCAGCCCGGCCGGCGCAGGTCCGGCGTGCCCTCGACCACGAACCCGTCCGGGTGTGGGACCGAGTACCGGAACTGCACCTCGACCAAGCCGGGTTCGGGTAGGTAGCGCCGTGCCGCCTCGAACATCCGGAGGATGCGCGGGTCGATAGATTGCACGCCCTGAGCGCCTCGGGAGAGGTACCACTGCACGTGGAGGTCGTACGCGGTTCCGACGACGAGGTAGTTCCCGCGCACGTCCTCTTCGACGCCTTGGACGTAGCGCAGGAAGTAGGCACGGGGGCAGGTCAGCCAGCGCTTGAGCTTGGACGCGGAGAGGCGGAACGGCTGCGGTTGGGTCACTTCGCAGCCTCCCGGCGCGCTAGTTCGGCGGCGGATGTGTTAGGCACATACTTAGGCGACTTCGGATTTCGCGTCCCGTGGTCGGTGCAAAACGGGTCGCTGCATCCCAAACCTTTGCATGTGTCTGGCAGGTTGTAATTGTCTCCGTGGCTCATGAATCCCCCGTTCCTTGACGTCGGGCGAGCTCAGCGCGCAATGCGCGCCTAAGACCGGGACTCCACTCGCCGTGAATCTCAACCCATTCCCGTAAGTCTCCAGGATGTGTAGCAGCCATCGCATCCAGCACCGCCTTGTCCGCGGCCGTGACCACGTGGAGGCCGTGCCGCGCTAGCGCGCGCTCGACTTCGCCTAAGGTGAAGTTTTGCCCAGTGATGTGAATGTCCCGCATGTCCACCCCGCGCTTCGTGTCAGCGGCCACGGAGGGCCTCCTCTGCAAAAGCCCTCAACTCCGGGCGCAGATGGGCAGGAACGGCACCGGGCCGCACGTGTACCAACAACGCCTCCGCCCGCTCCACCCGCCCGCGCAGGTCCGCTAGCTCGGACTCGGCTGCGTTTGGCACATACGGACCAGCAGCAGCGCGGTCAATAATCCTCGCCGATTCCTTATAAGGCGGGGCGTTCCACTCGTTCGCATCCGCATGCTCCAACCACTGTACCAGCAGCCAGCATAATTTATGCTCGTGCTGCTCCAGCTCCGCCACGCGCGCCTTGGCGGTCGCTAGCTCGGACTCGGCGGCTTCAAAAGCGACGTTGCCCTCGGACCACTTAGCAAGATTGAACTCAGCGGCTTTCTGCCATTGCGCCTTTTCCGCCTCCAACTCCGCCACGCGCGCTTGCAGGGCCTCGGCTCGGGATTCGGCTGCGATACGTTGCTCGCGAACCCACACTACGTTTTGCTCAGTGGCGCGATAGTGCTTTCTCGCCTCGCCTGCCTCTATCTGCAGGTCATCTGCCTTGCGCTCCGCCGCCTCCAGCGCCGCGGTCAGCCGAGCGACTTCGGCCTTCGCGTGTGCATCACCTTCGCGCTCCAGGCATCGGGCGCAACCAGCACTGGCCGTCTTGGTCATGTCTTCCAGAGCCGCGGTCAGCTGGTCGATGATACGCAGGGCTTTATTCCAGACACCGGGCGGTGCCTGGGAGTACGCGCGCTCCCCGTCCGTCAACTTCTCGATGCCGTTCACTTCCCACCTCCCGAAATCACCGCCAAGCACTCGCGCGCCCACTCGGACCAGCACCCGGGCTTGCGGAGCAAGTCACGCACCGCGCGCACGGCGGCCTCAGCCGACTCGGCGCGAGTGCGCCAGTCGCGGCTAACCTCAAGCCACTCGTCCCGGTCGGTCTCCACGGCCTGGAGCTTGGCCTCCGCCTCCTTCAGCTTCTCGTCCAGGTGCGTGCACGCCGCGCACGCCGCCTTGAGCTCGACTTCAAGCATGTCCGCGCGCAGGCCGAGTTCGTAGTATCCATACGGGGCGTTCTGTTTGGTCTGGTTCGTGGTCATGACGACCTCCTTCTGGAGTTGAAGCTAGCACGGGTCTCATACCCGTCAAGCGCTGGCTGGCGTTTTCTACTCGGGGTGCTAAGATGCCTCGGTATGAGAGTCATCACCATCCCGCATCCACGGGTCAGGGCCTTCCCGCCTGACCGAACCGAACCAAAGAGCCCAGGCCTGGCTGATGCTACGGCCTTGGACGTGGCCTTGAAAGAGGCCTGGAACTCGGACCGTCACTTCCAGCCCATCGAGCCCGTGGCCGTGGCCGGTGGCGCGCGGCGCCTGGCCGTGGCCAGGATGACGGACGAGCAGCTGGCCATGGCGCCCGTAAAGATGGTGGCTCGCGTGTTCGACGTGGATGCGTTCGAGGACCACTCACCCCGCACGGAGGCCTGGACGCTCGCGTTCGTTCGCAAGCTAGAGGCGCTCCCGCACGCCAAGCCGCTCTACTACTTCACCCGCGGCGGCGCGCGCCTGATATGGCGTCTGCCCGAGCCGTTCGTGATTGACTCCAGGGCCGCGTACAACCGCTGGACTCGGGAGACCGAGTGCGCAATTCGCATGTTTCGGGAGAAGTACGACATCCACGCGGATATGGCGTGCAAAGACCCGAGTCGGTTGTACCGGCTGCCCAACGTGGAGCGGGAGGAGCATGGCGAGCAACGCTCGGACGTGCACGGCGCGCTCGCGGATTGGGACTACCCCTACTTCAAGCGGTACGAGCACGAGACGCGAGCCGAAGCGCTCGAACGCGCCGCGTACGGTTCGACCACGTCAGCGGCCACGACCAAGCTCGGGGCTGCGTTCGCGGCTCGGGGTGAGCTCCGGGTGCTCACAGACGAGAAAGCCGCCGTCACGTGCCCGTGGGAGGCTCAGCACACCACCGGCGCCAGCGGCACGAGCGGCGGTACGGTCGTGTTCGCGACCAAAGACGGCGAGGGGCACTTCCACTGCTCACACGCACACTGTGCCAATCGCACGCAGCTGGAGGTGTACGAGGCCCTGGGCTTGGCCGAGTCCGCGCCGTGGCGCGCGCGGTTGGCTTTGAACGAAAAGGGCAAGCCCCGGGCCACGTCCGACAACGTGCTCATATGTTGGGAGGGCACACTACACGAGACGGACTGGGCCTGGAACGAGCGGTTCGGGTGGGAGTCGCCCAAGGGCACACCCGTGGCCACGTTGGAAGAGGTGATGGGCCGGATGACCCGTCACGTCAACCGACACCTCGGCTTCGAGCCCACCACGAGGATGATTGCGGACTCGGTGTGGCCGTATGTGCAGGCTCAGCGAGGGTACAATACCCTGACGGACTGGTTGAGCGCGTGTGCCGATGGGTGGGACGGGCGCGCCAGGAACCTGGCCCAGTACGTGCGCCTGGCCGAGTCCACCCCCAGGGCCTGGGCGGAGGTCGCGTTCGCTACGTGGATGCGCTCGGCCGTGGCCCGCGCGTTCGAGCCCGGGTGCAAGGCGGACTGCGTGCTCGTGTTGGAGGGGCCGCAGGGCGTGCGAAAGAGCACGTTGTGCTCGCTCTTGGCCAAGCGGGGTGAGTACGCGCTGGAGCTCGACCACGTCGACAACTCGAAAGACTCGCTCAGCAAGCTCCACCGTGGCGCGTGGCTGGTCGAGCTAGCCGAGGGCGTGGCTTTCTCCCGCACGGAGGCCAAAGAGCTCAAGGCGCTCGTGTCCAGGGCCACGGACGTGTTCAGGCGCGCGTTCGACCGGGGCGAGCCGAGTCGTCACCGCGCGTTCGTGTTCGTTGTGACCACGAACGAGACGGAGTACCTGCAGGACATCACCGGCTCACGTCGGTGGTGGTGTGTGGCCGTGGACTGGGTCGACACCGAGGCTGTGGCCAGGGATTTGGACCAGTTGTGGGGTCAGGCCGTGGCCGAGTATCGTGCGGGCCAGCAGTGGCACCTCACGGCCGAGCACGAGGCCTTGGCTTCGGCTCAGGCTGAGGAGCGACGGGTCGTGGACCCTCTGGAGGAGGCCGTGGCCGAGTGGATGTACGACCTCCCCGAGGCTCTCAAGGTCGAGTATCGCCGTACGGGTGTTCAGTTAAAGTCCATCTTGGGGCAGTTCGCGAGCGCCTACCAGACGCGGAGGCCGTCGAACGAACTCGGCCGAGTCTTCCACAAGATGAAGTGGCGTAAGATGCCGCAATCAAACGGGAAACGCTTCTGGCGAATGCCCTGAGGTACTCCTCGGTACCCCTCCCTATATAACGTCTCAGCAATTGAAACTTCCTACAGAAGTTTAGTAGCTATGAAGTATATGTTCGGAGGGGTACCATGGGGTACCAGACGCTCTCTACCCCTCCGTACCGGTGCTGCGCGCACCCGTACGTGCAGCGAGCGCCGGGCCCAACTCTCGCACATCATACGTCATGGCCACGGCCACCTTCACAATCGAGTGCGAGGCTTCGTGCGGCTCGTACACGAGGCGTATGGCGGCGTTGCGAGCGAGTTGGTCGGTGTAGTAGTGAGCCGCGGACTTCTGCAGTCCGAGAGCCTTCTGGAGCTCGGGCATGGTAGCGAACTCGTGTTTGAGCACGTACTGTCGGATGCGCTCCGCCGCAGTCGAGTTCACCGGAGCGCGCTTGGCCGTCTCCGGAGGAGGCGGGGGAGCGGTCTTCAGCTGCGCAATCTGAGTAGTGAGCGCAGCTAGAGCAGCTTGGATATCATCGAGAGACGGGGCAGTTTGCGTCGCCATATCAAAACCTTAGGGGTGTGGTGTGCAGCGCGTCAAGTCGCGTCAGTGCACAACTCGTGCAGAGGATACTGCACCCTCGGGGTGGGCGTTGCAAGTCGCAACCCGAAGAACGGCGGGCCGTTTCGCGAGTTAGTGGTTGCAGGGTTTAAGACCGCGGCTAGAATGTATGTTGTCAGAGGGCGTTGCCCAGAAAGTCGAGTCTCAGATGGTCACCTATCGCGCCGCCGTCCATACCAACCGTGTCGGTACCCAGAACATGATGGCCCCCGGCTTCGTTCTCGAATTCAAGCGCGATTCGAAGAAAGCCCGTGCCGAAGTCATGGCCCGATTCGCAGAGCTGCTGGCGAACAACCTGCCCGATACTGGCGCGCGTGCCTATCTTCAGATGACCGACCGCATCGGGACCACCTGGCTGTGCGAGTGCACCGGCACCCCGACGCGCCGGACGCGCTACAGCTGCGCGGTCGCCTCGGGTGTTTGGACCGACGCCAAGGGCCAGATTATCGACATTCAGGCCGGCATCCCTGCCAATGACCCCCGTCTCGATTCATATTGTGATTCGCACTGAAGAACGGCGGGCCGTTTCGCGAGTTAGTAGCCCCAGCCCCAGCCCCAGCCCCAGCCCCAGCCCAGGACCTGGGTCTAAACTGACCTAGGTCCATGTCTCTGCCTCGCGCGCGTACGCAGCTCCGGACTCGAAAATGACCCCTCAAGAAACCCCGGTAAAACCCGATGTAGGCAAGGACTCTCGGCGCGTACGAGCGCCGTTCGAGTCC
>DASXWF010000575.1:0-8835 GCA_036503835.1 Polyangiaceae bacterium
GGGCTGAGTTTCCTCCGCCACCATGTCCGCCTCCGCCGCCTGTGCTCCCCGCGAACCTTCCACCAGCCCCACGGACGTAGTTGTTTTTGCCGGCCATCGGCGAGACTCGGTGTTAATCTGCCCCGATGCCTCGAGACCTACTGATTGGCTGCGGCAGTCGCCGCAATCGTGTGATCAACCTGCGGCGGAATGAGTGGGCGGAGCTCGTGACGCTGGACAATGTCGCGAGTCACAAGCCTGACGTGCTGTTCGATCTGGAGCGGATCGGAGAGCCGACGCCTGAGCTCGATCTCGAAATCCCAGAGGCCTACTTCCAGAAAAGCTCGGATGAGCCGACGCGACTACCGTTCACCGACGATGAGTTCGACGAGCTCCACGCTTATGAGGTGCTCGAGCACATCGGGCGCCAAGGCGACGCCCCGAAGCTCTTCGCTCAGTTCAGCGAGTTCTGGCGCGTCCTCGAGCCCGGCGGCCTGCTCTGCGCGTCGTGCCCGTCGTGGGCTTCGATGTGGGCCTGGGGCGACCCGTCGCACACCCGAATCATTTCGCCCGGTACGCTCGTGTTTCTCTCGCAGGCCGAGTACACGAAACAGATCGGGAAGACCGCGATGAGCGACTTCCGCCACATCTACCGCGCCGACTTCGAGCCGCGCCTCGTTCAGGACGACGGGCAGCAGTTTTTCTTTGCGCTCGAGGCGATCAAGCCTTCGCGCATCAGCGTCTAGCGACTTGGCCCAATCCCCGTGACGTAAATCTTCTGCGCTCCGCCGGCCGACGTGCTCGCGCCGGCCGTGTAGACCACGCGGATCATGTCGCCCGGGTGGGAAAGGTCGAGCGTTGCCGCCGCCAGTCCCGGGCTCGGCGTCGCGTCGTTGCCGCGGGTCGTGATGGCCGCGATCGTCGCCGAGGGCGTGCCGGTCGCTGGCGTGCCAACGTTCGCCGCCTGCACGATGAGCGAGTAGGCGACCGCGGAAGCGCCCGCCGCAAGCTGCGGGAAGTGCGCCCAATCAACCCACACGTTCGGGGCGATCTTGCGCTGGATGTACACGTCGAGCGTGCCGCCGGTTGCGCCGATGAGAACGGCGTCCACGCGAATCGCCAGGTACTTCGCGAGCCCTGACGCGCTGGCGCCAGCGGCGGTGCTCGCTTCGGCCGGGCTCGTGCTCGAAAGGTCGAGGACTTCGGTCACAGGTTTCGCGCTCTCAAAATCTTCGCCCCGCGCCGGATGAGCTCGGGTTCAATTTGGTTCCACACGCTCAGGCAACCGACCGCCATGCGCTGTTGCCCGGGCACGCGGTCAGCCGCCTGCGTGTCGAGCTGGATGAACAGGTCCGCGGGGAGTCCACCCGTCGGATTGCGGAGCAGCCACTTGCGCAGCGCTCGCGCCATTGCGACGTTTTCGCAGATCCACGGTCCGGGCTCGTCGAGCCACTCGGAGGCGAGCAGCGAGCCCGCCGACCACTTGGCCTCTTGATCCAGGCCCGCCCACTCGGGTCGGTCTACGAGCTCTTCGCCGTCGTGGAGCCGCTGCCCATCACGGAGCAGCGCCTGCGCTAGGTGGGACTTTCCACTGCGCGGGCCGCCCGCGATCACCACCCGCTGGTGGTTTTGAGTCTGGAGCAGTCTCGCCAGGCCGTCTAGCGCCTTCTGGTGGCGCAAACATCGCTGCCGCAAGCTCTCGTTCGAGAGCGGCATCTTCTGCGGGGTCAGTTGTGCCAGCTTCGATTTCCTTGCGGATCGTTGCCTTCGTCTCTTCGTCCGCGTCGCGCAGCAGCGACTCTGCCATGCGCTGGTTCGTCTGAATGGCGAAGGTCTTGGACGGGATCATGCCCACGTCCTTCTTCAACTTCGACATCTGCTCGAGGAACGCATCAACGTCGAGCGCCGCGAAGTCGTCCAGGCCCTCAACCGACCACGTGAACTTTTCGCCGCGCGCTCGGGTGATGAGGTCGAGCACAACCTCGATCGTTTCTTTGACGGCGCGAGAGAACGCGGTCAGCACGACGCGCGTTGACTCGGCGTCGCTCGCCTTGCTCTCGGCTGAGCGCCCGACGGCCGCGGCGTTGTTTTCCACGCCGAGCGCCATCTGGTGAGCGATGCGGAAGATCTCGTCCTTCTCGGCTTTGATCTCGGTGTCGAGGGCAGTAAAGTGGCCGTTGGGCGGCGCTTCCCACTCCCAGGACTCATCGATTCCGATCGCAATGCCGTAGCCGGCGCCCTGGACCTTCTTGAACTCCTCGGGGTCCCTCACCTTCGCGACCGGCATCGCGTAGGCGGTACAGGATAGCGACCAGGCTTGGGCGTTCAGCTTGCGAAAGTGCGCGAGCTGCGGCGACTTGAGTCGGTTCGCAACCCAGAGATTGGTGGGGAGGTCGAGGCAGACGAGCGGGACCGCGCCGAACGTGTGGGGCACGCTCGAGATGAGCGGGACCTCGTCGGTCTTCTGCGGCGGCTTGTCCTTCGGATGGGTGAGCCGGTACGTATCGACCGACTCGGGCGTGAGCCACTGCCACGTCTCGACGATCTGATCGCGCTTCGAGCTTGGGCCGTTGCGCCGCGCCTCGCTCTTGTGCGTGACGGCAAACAGCAGGCGGCCGTTATCGTCGGTCTCCCAGTCGAGCACCGACTCGCCGTCGAGCTGCTCGAGCCAGCACTCGCCGAGCTTGCGCCGCTCGAAGTCGGCCGCGCTTTCGGGCTTGGGTCCGCCGTCGTTCGGCTGGTGAAGCCGCGCCCAGCCGGCCTTCTCGACCATCGCCTGGGTGAGCGCGGTCTTGAACAGGGCGTCCAAGTCCTGGCCGCCACCGTCGCAATCCTCGCGGAGATTCGTCCAGTACTCGCCCGGGTCGGGAACGTCGTTGCCCTGTGCGTCCTTGGCCTTCAGGACGGGCCGCGAGACGAAGAGCATCGACGTGAAGTAGTCGATGATCGGCCCGAGGTAGTTCCGGTACTGCGCCTCGGCCTTGCGGTCTTGGTAGCGGCGAGCCTTCTCGTGCTCGCGCTGCGGCAAAAACTTGTGGTAGCGGAGCTCGAGCCGCCGGCCGCCCTCGTACAGGGCCGCGAGGTCTTCGGCGTGCTCCCGATCGCAGGACGGGTGCCGCTGGTTCAGCTCTTCGACGGTCGGCACGTTGGGTCACAGCGTCGCGTAAGTCGGCGCATTCGCCGCAACGTTCACCGCCAAAGCGAACGACCACGCTCGGTCGGCGTGGCCCGTGTCGGTGTGCGGCGCGTCGTAGCGGACGTTACCCGCGGGGGTGATGATGCGCCGAATCGCCGCGATGTCTTCACGGACGGCCTCGGGTGATTCCGTTGGCGCCTCAGCGAATCTCGTCTTGGGGATGCGAATCTGATGCTCGGCGAATCGCTGGAAGAGCCCGGTTGCGAGCTCCTCTTTCGACTGCTGCGTGAAGTTGATCGGCTCGACCTTCGAGAGGCCGTGCTTCTTTGCCATGCGCTCGGCCGGGAAGGCGCCGAGGCCGGTCGCGTCGACTCCGAGCTTGCGGAGCTGGAACTTCGCGAAGGCCCGACCGACCATCGCGTCGAGCAGGTCGGAGCTCGTGCGCCGGCAGGTCTCGACGTAGACGAGCCAGAACTGCCCGGCGTGCTTTCGCAGGACCGTCAGGACGGTGAGGTCGACGCTCTTGCCGATGTCGAGGCCGCCGAAGTGGGGGCCGTCAGCAGGGGCTGCGTCGTCGGGGCTGGCGGCGGCGATGAGTTCGCCGGGGATGTACTGCAGTTCGTTGTCGAGGAACTTGCAGTGAAAGAGCTGATCGAAGATGCGCGGGTCGCCCTTTGCGAGCGTCCAGCACTTCTGCAGGTCGAGCGGGTAGCGCTGCGCCTGCGCAACTTCGATCGGGATCTCGTGGCGGTTCCAACCGAACGCCGGACTTCCCGATGCGCGCCAGAGCGAGTGGAAGTCGTTGCCGACGCCGTTCGGTGTCGAGATGACTCGGAGCCGACCACCGAGTGCCGTAACGGCCGCTGCGGCGTCCCAGACTTTGCCGGCGCGCTCCTGGTACGCGAACTCGTCGAGGAAAACGTTGCCGCTGAAGCTGCGGCCGCCCGTGCTCGGGAGCGCCAGAATGCGACCGCCGCTCGCGAACGAAAGCTCGGTGGCGTTGTCGCGCTTGCCCGTCGCGGCCATCCGCGAACCGAGCCGCTGGAGAATCGACGCGTGCTTGCGCGCCTTGTCGAGAACCTCGCCGCTCTCGAGTTCGCCGACGCTGATGATTGTCGTCAGTTCGCCGTGGAACGCGCCCCAGAGAACACCGGTCGCGCTGCCAGTGTGCGAGAGCCCGATCTGGCGGGCCTTGTTGCAGATCGCGTAGTCGCTCGACTCCAGCAGCCACTCGAGCTGGAAATCGTAGAATTGCGAGAGCCACGCTTCGAGCGCGGCGAACTCATTCGCTGGGAGTACCTGGTACCGCTGGAGCGCCTCTGGGTTCGGCGTCCCCAGTCGGTGGATCGTCTTTGGGTAGAGCCGCTGCACCGAATGTCTCGCGGACCAAGCGCGCAGCCGCTTCCGGGCTCACCTCGGTGGAGCCGACGAGGGCGCGGACCTCGCTTTGCGCCGGGGCACGGGCGCCAGCCACGTCCGCCCAGAGGTCGCCCATCATCTTGGCGCCCTTTGCGTCGCCGCTGCCAACCGCCTCGAGGAAAAGCTTCCGGGCGCCGATCGTGATGTCGCGCTGAGCCTCGTCACGGTCGCCCACGATACGCCGGCTCGCTTCGGCTGAATGCTTCTCGACGGTGCCGAGGGCCAGTCCCCAGGCTTCCGCGAGTCCCACCGCCGACTTCCCGCGGACCCACTCGAAGCGCTCCATCATTCCCACAATGTGGGCGATGCGCTCTTCGACTGTAGGGATCGCGCGCGCAGGTGCGTGACCGGCCGGTTCAGGCGCCGACGGAGTCTCTCGCTCGTCCGACATCCTGAATCCGCTCGAACACTTCCAAGGGCATCACGCCGACGAGGGAGCCGTCCGATTCCCGGCAGACCGTCACCACGCCGTCTTGCTCGGTCGCGACGGTCGGCTCGGTCTTCATCCTGGCGCTCACGCTGCGCATCTCGACCATGAGTGCCGTGAGGTTGCGCCCGACGTGCTCGTACCCGGCGAGCTCTTGCCCGGCTTGGTCCGTGATCGTGTAGCGCATCGTTCCGTCAGGCTCGGCAACATGCCGGCCGTTCAATTGTGGGAGTGCGTCAGCTTCTACGCCCGCTTCGCTCGGTTTCGCCGCGGCTCCACCGAGTACTTCGCCCAGTTCGCTACGCTGGATTCGCTCCCTGCGCGATCCGCTGGCTCCGACCCAGCTCGCCGGCTTCAAACCGGTATCGCTTAGCAACGGCATCGGGCGCGAGCCCTAGCCGCCAATTCTTCACTTCTTGCCGAACAACTCGGGGAGCAAGCTCAACCCGATGAGCACCGCCGTACCCCAGAGCCGAGCCTTGTCGGTGGCGCGGCGGAGCCAGTGTTGGCGCTTCGTCACGCGTCGTAGCCGATGGCTTGCTCGCCGCATGCTCGGCACCGAAGCACCGGGCCTGGCTGCACGTAGAACAATGCGTTTCCGCAGCGGCAGGTCCACATCGACTCGCCCGCCTTCGGTTCGAATCCGTGCGTCCAGATACCCTGGGCGCGTTCGCACTTCGGGCAGTCCAGGTGGACCGTTCCGATTGGGGCGACCGAGACCCAGCGGTGACCGCAGCCGAGGCACTCCGCGTGACCCGTGGAGTGCGGCCGATAGTCGCTGAGCTGCGCCACCTTGGCTGGCTCGCTCACGTCAGCGCCCTCCTTGCATCGCAAGTTGCCGCCCAGGCCAGCCGGGCAGCGTCTCTCGCGTTCGCCAGCGCCTCGTCCGCCCCGTCGTGCCTAGCGATGATGTCGGCCAGCGTCGCCCTGAGCGGAATCGCGCTCGCCGTCCACCCGTGGCCTTGCTGGGCGTTCCGATGGCTCTGCCTTGCGCGGCGGGATTCGCGGCGAGTGTCTCGGGCTTGTCGGGTCGGGAGCATCCGGGGTGAGCCGGTCGGGAGAGCAGCTCGCCGCGGCTTGGGGAAGCAGGGGCGAGCACCCCGAGCTGGTGGGCGTCGGGGGTAGCTTGGGTCGGCGGGGGCGTCCGGGCGGTTACGGCCGCGGGAGCTCGTTGCCGGTGGGATTGCCTCGGGCGGCCTGGTCTTGACCGGAACCGCGCGCGAGGCTTTCGCCTACTGGCTGTTACGCCTGACGCAACCGTGACGCATTGGCGGCGCGTTCGATGCGGCCGATCGTGCGGAAGTAGTCTTCGTTCGCCCGCTGTTTCTCCTCGAGAACGCCTATCTTCGAGCCGTGCTCGCGGAGCTTCGAGCCGTACCCGTTCATTTGCCTCTGCTGTTCCCGAGCTTTTTGATGTAGGTGCGCCACCTCCCGCTGGAGCTCGGTCAGCGCCTCGGGTTCCCACTTCTGCAGCGCGTCGACGGCGTTCCGACTCACGAACCACTCGCGCCCGATCTTCTTCGAGAGTCGCTCGCCGTCGCGCCGCTCGCAGCGCTGGACGATCCGGAGCACGTGGCGTCGGCGCGACTTGCGGGAGAGCTCGGCGAGGCGCGGGAGCTCGCGGGCGAGGAGGTTGGCGACTTCGAGCAGGGAGAGCCAGCGGTCTCGCCGCGGGCTCATTCCACATCCGCTTCCGGCAAGTGCGGCACGTGTTCCCGCAAGACGGCCCTCCGCTCGCTCCGCTTCCTCGGTTTCTGCGCTCCGCCCTTGGCCGCCGACCATGCCTTGTGCGCCTCGACGGCCGCGTCTCGTGCCTTCCGGAGCTCCCGGGCGATGACCCGGCCGTTCTTGCCCTTCTGCGGCTGGCGGCACGCGTCGAGCAGGGCCCCGGGCTCATCGGTCAGGTGGAAGGCGAGCGCCGCGAACCGCCCGAGCTGCGCTTCGGCGCCGGAGCGGGAGCCGGTGAGCTCGTCGCCTCGGTGCTCGGCTCGGGGGGCGCGGTAGCAGAGGGTCAGGACGCCAGCCGCGATAGGTGTGAGCGCCTGCCACGCGCCCGAGAGCCACCGGTGCCGCTCGACCAGCCCGACCGACGTGTGCCCGAGTCCCACCTGCTGGTCGGTGTAGATGTCGGTGTTTGGAACGCCCGTGAATGGCCCGCCGTGCTCGAGCTGGGCAATCACCCCGCCGAGTGTTCCTTTCGCGCCCATCGCGGCGTCGCCCGCGACGAGCAGCCACTCGAGATCTTCGTCGAACGCTTCGGGGTCTTCGTGTCTGCGTGCCCCGGTCGGGACCAGCCCGGCCGTGGCGTTTTGGATCGACATGGGTTACCTTGTCCTTCCGAGCGCCCGCGAAGTTGCTCAAGAAGGACGCCCCGGTTTTCATGCCGGGGCGTTTTTCATTTCAGCCTGCCAGTCCTTTCCGACACGATCCGATCCTGTCCAGTCCGATCCACTCCTGCCGTTCCGCGCCCGTGCTTTTCGCTCCGATCCGATCCATTCCTGCCAGTCCACTCCGGGCCGAGCCACTTCGCTCCGAGCCGTTCCAGTCCGTTCCATTCCTGCCGCTTCTAAGCCGCGCTCCGTTTCGTTTCGCGCGGGGCCAACTTGTCGATCTCTCGGAACAGCCCCGAGAACTTCCCGACTCTGCGTAGCGCGTCGTACTGGTCACGAAACGCCATTGCGCTGCTTACCGCTCGGGCCGCCAACTGCGCCAGGAAGTCCTTGTTCGAAGAAACCGCTCCGCCCGTTGCGTAAGTCGGCTCGCCATCCTCAACGACGGGGTAAGCGCAGCGCATCTTGAGCGTCACCGGCTTCTGGCGCGCTCGCTCAATCACCACGTCGTACTCGATCGCCCTCTGGTACAGCCGGGCTTGTTCGATGCGGTACAATTCGCCGGCGCGCCCATCGTTCCACTCGAAGTGCTTGTGCGCGGGGCTTTTCCTGGAGCGGGCCGCGTCGACAAGAGCCTTGGGCGTATACCGCTTCGACTCGGTGAGCTCGACGATTACTCTCCCAACGTCGCGCGCCGCGGCCGAGGAGATCCGCCAGCCAGGGCGCACACGAAAGGCGTGCTGCTTTGGCTTCACGCGGCCCTCCGACGCGTCTTGCTGATCTGCACCTCGAACATCCCGAACGTGTCCCCGTTCTGGCCCGGCCTCCGCTCACATAGCCCGATCGACTGGCCAGCGTTGTTCAGTAGGTTCAGGACGCTGTCGGGCGTGATCATGTTCTCGCGGTAGCTCACCAAAAGGTCGACGGACCAGCCCTCGTACTCGGGACGGTACCGGAGATCCGCGCCTCCGTTTGCGTTTCGCACAGGGTCGCAGCGCATTCGCATCTTCTTGAACCGGAGCGGAAGCATGTCGCCCTGCACACGCAGCGCGCCCCGTAGGTGCGTCATCTTCACGCCCTCTGCGAATCGCGCCGCGTCCACGCAGGCGCATTTGATCCAAAGTGCCCGCACGCAGTCCTTCCCCTTCCCGTCGCGTAGGCGCGCGCGCTCGTAACACTCCTTGGCCACCTTCGGCGACCGCCTGTTTCGCGCAACGCCAGCTTGGTTGTCGGCCATCTGCTGGCGCGTCTTCTCGTCGAAATTGTTGACGATAAGGGGGGTCAAGCCGACGAGCGTGACCTTCACCGTTGACCACTCCACGGCTGGAATCGTAATTCTGCTGGTGCTCTGTGATTTTGCCATTCCGTTTCTCACTCTTTTGAAAGAATCGAACCGTCTCACTCTCAAGAAGGCCGTCACCCGCGAGGGTTGGCGGCTTTCGTCGTTTCTAGGCCACGAGATTCCTTTTGCGCATCCGCGCAGCGTGCCCGCGCCTTCCGCAGAATCTCAACCGGCGCCCTGGTCGGAGCGTCGCCGCGTCACG
>DASXWF010000576.1:0-1588 GCA_036503835.1 Polyangiaceae bacterium
GGAGCGCTTGAAGCGGTCGAGGTCTCGGAGGAATTCCTTGTACCCCTTGAACTCGAGTTTGACGCTGAACGGCATCGGCGGTGCTCGAGGAAGGCGCCGAGGATGATGAAGCCGCCGTAGGTCCAGAGGGCGACGTGCTCGGCGAGCTTTCTCAGGCCCATGGGATGCGCAGCGGACCGTTGAAGCCGAGGATGACCGCGAGCACGAAGAGCGGGTCTTCGGTGGGCACGCCGAGGAAGCGCCAACCGCCGAGGCCGTAGCTCAGGACGGGGAGGGAAGCACCGAGGGGCTCGACGAGAGGGCCGAGGTTCACGCCGCCGCCGGGCGCTCGGTCACGTGACGGCGCATGCTCGGGGGCTCTTCGCGGGTGATGTCGTCGAGCTTGAAGCGCTTGGGGGCGCGGGTCTTGCGGGGGCGCTTGCGCTCGGTGGGGGAGGGACGGCGGGTCGGGGTTGAGCTCGCCCAGTCGGGGTTCGGGCCGTTGCCGCCGCTCTCTTGCTGGGCTCGAATATCGTCCGGCTTGCGGTAGCCGCCGCAGTAGGTACCGGCGAGCAGCTGCGCGAAGTAGAAGCGGTTGAGCGCGTCCGTGGGGTGAAAGGTCAGGGTCCGAGCGGGTGACATGGCAGCGGTGTCGGTCGGGGTCACTTCCCGAGCTTCTGGGCTTCGCGAAAGAGCTGCTGCACTTCGACGTGGATGGCGAAGGCTCGGGGGCGTTGGAGCTCGGCGAGGCGGGACAGGGTCAGGAGCACGACCGGTGCGCGGGGCCGGGGTTGGCGCTTCACCACCGCAGGGTGAGCGGTGGGCTCACAGTCCACGGCGGATGCGCTGGTCGGCGATGGCCATGGGTCGGGGAGCGCCGAGCCCGAGGCATGCGAGGCGCCGGCGGCGGGCGGCTTCCTCGATCTCGGAAGCGCGAACGCCGGTGCGCTCCTTTCGGTCGCTGCCGGCGTTGGCGGGCGTCGAGGTGCTGGGCTGCGTCTTGCTCACTCACGCTTACGTGCGCGCGCGCGTATAGAGGTGTAAGGGCAAAACGCGTGTCTAAAAGTGTTCACTTGCTGCTCACTTTTCTTCGTTCGAGGCGCATCACACGGCGCCCGAGGTCGGTGACGAGTTGGCGGAGCTCGAGCACGTCGAGCGCGCTCACCTCGAGCGTCTCCTCGCCGGTGAACCACGCGGGGCGGAAGCGGCGAAGGGCGGGCCAGTTCGTCCAGAGCTTGCCGTTCGGGGCTTCGCTGTAGCGGTAGAGCGCGCTGCCGTGCTGCTCGTGGAACACCTGCAGCGCCTTCCGGAACGTGCGCGGGTTCTGGCCGAAGAGGCGCGCGGCGTCGTTGACCCCGATGTCGCCGCGCGTCGCTGCGCCGCTCTCGTGCTCGACGCCTTCGCTCATGCTGCCGCCGTTGCGCTCCTCGGGACTTCCGTCAGCCTGCGCTTCGAGGCGCCAGCGGTGCCGCGGGGCACGAGCACGGCGCACGGTGCGTCGGTCTGGCCCTTGGGCTTGCGCTGTAGCGCCGTCGGGGCGGGCGTCGGGGTGCGGGTGGTCGTGATGCCGGCGGCGAGCTCGTAGGCTCGTAGCGCGTCGCCGAGGAGC
>DASXWF010000577.1:0-6129 GCA_036503835.1 Polyangiaceae bacterium
CACGGCGCTCCCGAAGCCCAGGCAGAAGCCTTGCTCGGCGAGCCGGCGCGCGAAATGCACCGCGCGCTTTCGCGTCACTACAACGACGGCGAGCGCTACGTCCTCCACTACGTGACCGCGCGCGAGATGTTCAACATCGCCCGCGCCGCGATGGAGGGCTTCTCGGGCGATCCCGACCAGTACCGAAACCACTCCCTCAAAACCCCGGCGCGTGCCGCATGACCGACCTTTACGGCCTTTTCTTCCAACGCGTGCTTTTTCCCGGCTGGGAGACGCGCCTGCGCGGGCGCCCGACGCTCGAGCACCTGGCCAAGCTGGAGCGCACGCAGTGGTGCTCGTTCGACGAGCTCCGCGCGATCCAGGCGCGGGAGCTCGGTAAGCTCTTGTCGCACGCCTACCAGAACGTCCCGCACGTCAAGCGGCAGTTCGAAGCGCGCGGCCTCGGTCTCGACGACGTGCGGACGCCCGAGGAGCTTGCGAAGCTGCCGCTGCTCACGCGCGAGCAGGCGTCCCGACACTTCGCGGAGCGCAGATCCGTGCGTCCGCCGCTGCCGGAGATCGACAAGTCGACGAGCGGGACGACCGGCGTGCCGCTCGTCTTCGCCTACGACCGCGGCTCCGAGTACTGGCGCCAGGCGATGAAGCTCCGCGGCTACCGCTGGGCCGGCTACCGCCCGGGGGATCGCAGCCTGCATTACTGGGGGTCGCCGCCCGTCGCACCCCCGCCGCTCGGCAAGAAGGTGAAGACCACGCTCGATCACGCCGTGCGCCGCGAGCACTACGTGGACTGCACCGAGCGCTCCGAGGAGGCGCTCGCGCTCGTCGTGCAGCGCATCCGCCGCCTGCGTCCGTCGGTGATCGTCTGCTACGCGCAGGCCGGAGCCGCGCTCGCGCGCCACGTGATCGAGACCAAGTGCCGTGACTGGCCGGACATCCCCGTGATCTGCGCGGCGGAGCGCATCTTCCCGAGCGATCGCGCCGCCATCGCCGAGGCCTTCGGTCCGGGCGTCTTCGAGACCTACGGCAGCCGTGAAGTGATGTTGATCGCGGCCGAATGCGAGGCGCACGACGGGCTCCACACCTCGATGGAAAACCTGATCGTCGAGCTCGTCGTGCGCGACGGGGAGCGGGAGCGGCTGGCGGAGCCCGGCGAGGTCGGCGAGGTCGCGATCACCGATCTGCACAACTACGGCGCCCCCTTCATCCGCTACCTGACCGGCGATCTGGCCGTGGCGGGCGAAACCCAGCGCTGCGCGTGCGGGCGAGCGCTCGGCAAGCTGCGCGCGATCGAGGGACGAGCGAACGACACGCTGCGCGACGGCGCAGGCAACGCTGTGAGCGGCCTGTTCTTCAACGTGCTGTTCGCCGCGATGGCGGACAAGGTGCGGCAGTTTCAGGTCGTGCAGCGGCGCGACCGCGCGATCGATCTCAAGATCGTCCCCACACCGAGCTTCGACGCCGATCTACTGGACAAGCTGAAGCGGCACTCCGCGCGCTTCCTGCCCGGGATCGAGCTCCGCGCCGAGCTCGTGCGCGAGCTGCCTCCCGACCGCGGCGGCAAGTTGCGCGTGGTGGTCGTGGAAAACTGAGCGATGCCCGCCCAAGCCGGCAGAGCTACGAGCGCGAGGCACCGCTTTGCCGTCTGGGCGCTGATTTGTAGCGCGCTCGCGGCCCGGCCCGCGTCTGCGGCGGCCCCCAAGCTCCAGGCGGTGGGAGAAGCCACGCTCGGCGTGAGCGACAACATTTCGGCGGCGCCGGAGGTTCCGCTGCCCGACGGAGCCGAGCGCACGGCCGGCGCGTTTCTGGTGCTGCGCCCGGGGGCCGTGCTCGCGTTCCTTTCGGCGCGCACCCTCCAGCGCCTCTCGTACACCTACAGCTACGATCTGTACTTCGGTGAAGCCAACAGCAACAGCTCGTCGAACCGCCTCGACTACCTGGGTTTCTTCGATCTTTCCCCGCGCGTGACCTCGGTGCTCACCGCTGCCGCCACGCAAGCCACGACCTACTCGGCGCTGACCCTCGCACCGCCGGGTTCGGGCACGCTGCCGCTCCTGCCGGGCGGCGACGCCAACACGCTGCAACTCGCCGCCGACGAGCAGGTGAACTTCGACCTCGGCGTCGGCTGGCGCGCCTACGAGGGGATCGGGATCCTCTGGGGCACACCGCTCTTCGGGACCGACGCGCCGAAGACACTGGCGCCGAACGCGCGGCTCGGCCTCGAGTACGCGCTCAGGACGGACGCGTTCGGCGTGCAGGGCCGCGTCGAGTACGCGGTGATCCGGAACGGCATCCAGGCGGACGGCACGCGCGTCCCCGTCCTGAAGCAGCTCGTCACGCGCGGAGTCGGTACCTGGCGCCGCGACCTGGGTCGCTATTTCACGAGCTCGGTCGAAGCGGGCGTGATGCACGTCGATCGCTTCGACCCGCATCGCGGCGCGCTCTACCCGACCGGCGGCGCCACGCTGGCGTACGCGGACGTGATCGGCGACGCACAGCTTTCGTACGTTCACGCGGTCTTCACGAACGCCTTGCTCGGCCAGTCATTGCTGACCGACGAGGTACGCCTGCGCGGCGCGGTACCGCTCGATCAGCGCGAGCGCTACGTGGTCGGGGCGAGCGCCGGCTATCAGGTCGGGCGCCTGTTGGACGAGAACGCCGAGCTCGCCACGAACGTATCGGTGCTGCACTTCGACGTGAGCTTCGGCTGGCGCGCGAACGATTTCCTCACCCTCGGCCTCCGCGGGCAGCACATCGATCAGCGATCGGATACCAGAATTGCCACGCTGCCCGTGAGCTACGTACAAAACAACCTCATGTTGGGGGCGGTCGTGCGGTTCCCGCCCGAACGCGAAATGCCGCGCGGCTACCGGGCGCCGCAACGAGTCGACCGCACGGACGAGCTCCGGGGCACCGACGGCTCGGACGATCGAGTGCCCGCGCCCGGCGGTCCCCAGCCCTGATTTCGTGCTGCTTTCGCGATCGCCAGCGGGGCTGTCGCGCGCCGCCGGCGGCGCGTTCGTGGTCGGATTTGCGAATGCGCGAGGCGCGGCTCGGCCCTTCGCGCGTGGGGCAGTTCGCGTCACGTGCTGGACCGCCAATTCACCTCACTCTCGGTCCGCGTTTTGCAACGCACGCCGGCATGGAAGAACGGATTGCGGTGATCGGGCTTGGATACGTCGGCTTACCCATTGCTTTGGCGTTCGCAAAGCGATTCCCGAAAACGGTGGGTTTCGACATCAATCCGTGGCGTGTCGAGAGCGTACGGCAGGGCATCGATGCCACACGCGAGGCGGACGCCGCGACACTTCGCACCACGACGCTCGAGGCGACGAGCGACGCGAACGCGTTGGCCAACTCGAATTTTTTCGTGGTGGCGGTTCCGACGCCCATCGACGCCGACCATCATCCCGACCTGACTCCCGTCGTCCGCGCGAGCGAAACCGTCGGCAAGCACCTCAAGCCCGGCAGCGTCGTCGTCTACGAATCGACCGTCTATCCCGGCGTGACGGAGGACATTTGCGGGCCGATTCTGGAAAAGACCAGCGGGCTCACGCGGGGCAAGGACTTCAAGCTCGGCTACTCGCCGGAGCGCATCAATCCGGGCGACCGCGAGCACACCTTCGAGAAGATCGTGAAGGTCGTGTCGGGCGAGGATCAGGAGACGCTCGACCGCGTCGCCCGCGTGTACGAAAGCGTGGTGGACGCGGGGGTCTATCGCGCGGAGTCGATCCGCGTCGCCGAGGCGGCCAAGGCCGTGGAGAACGTCCAGCGCGATCTGAACATCGCGCTCATGAACGAGCTCGCCTTGATCTGCGATCGCATCGGCATTCGCACGCGCGACGTGCTGCGCGCCGCCGGCACGAAGTGGAACTTCCTGCGCTTCGAGCCGGGGCTCGTCGGCGGGCACTGCATCGGCGTCGATCCGTACTACCTGACGACGCTCGCCGAATCGACCGGTTACCACCCGCAGGTGATCCTCGCGGGCCGGCGCATCAACGAAGGTATGGGCCCGTTCGTCGCGCAGCGCCTGGTCAAGATCCTGGCGCGTTCGGGCGCACGCATCCAGGGCGCGCGCGTCGGCGTCCTCGGTCTCACGTTCAAGCCCGACGTGCCCGACCTGCGCAATACCAAGGTCGTCGACATCGTGAACGAGCTCCGCCAGTTCGGGATCGAAGCGCTCGTCCACGATCCGCTCGTGGAGCGGGATCCGCACTATGAGGCGCACCACTCGGAGACCAACGTGCATCTCCAGCCCTGGTCCGAGCTCACCGGCCTGGACGCGCTGATTCTGGCCGTTCCGCACCGTGAGATCCTGGCTCTGCCCCGCGAAGAGCTGTTCTCGCGCGTGCGAGAGGGCGGCGCGTTCCTCGATCTGAAGTCGGCGATCGATCCGAGCGAAGTGCGCTCGGACCTCACCTACTGGAGTTTGTGAGGTGGACGCGTTCGAAGGCGTTTGCCAGCGGCTTTCGGGCGAGCCCCGGCGCTGGTTGGTCACGGGCGTCGCCGGGTTCATCGGCTCGCACTTGCTCGAGGCGCTGCTCGACCTCGATCAAGAGGTGGTCGGCCTCGACAACTTCGCGACGGGCAGCCGCGCCAACCTCGACGACGTGCTCGGGCGGGTCGGACCGGAGCGCGCGCAACGGTTCGAATTCATCGAGGGCGACATCCGCGACCCGGCCCACTGCGACCGGGCAATGCAGGGCGTGAAGCTCGTCCTGCACCAGGCGGCGCTCGGATCCGTGCCCCGCTCGATGGCCGATCCGGCGTCCACGCACCGGACCAACGTCGATGGCTTCGTGAACGTGCTCTTGTCGGCCGGGGCCGCGCGCGTCGAACGCGTGGTGTTCGCCTCCTCGAGCTCCGTCTACGGCGACCATCCCGGGAGCCCGAAGCTCGAGAGCGAGATGGGCCGGCCGCTCTCGCCCTACGCGACCTCGAAGCTCGTCGACGAGATCTACGCCGATACCCTGCTCCGAACCCACGGCATCGACAGCGTCGGGCTGCGCTATTTCAACGTCTTCGGGCCGCGCCAGGACCCGAACGGTCCGTACGCGGCGGTGATCCCGCGCTGGACCCAGCAGCTGATCGCCGGTGCGCCCTGCATCGTGTACGGCGACGGCTCGACGAGCCGCGACTTCTGCTTCGTGAAGAACGTGGTGCGCGCGAACTTGCTCGCCGCGCTCGCGACGCGGGAAGCGGTCACGCCGCGCATCTTCAACATCGCCTGCGGAGACCGCACGACGCTGCTCGAGCTCTTCGCCGGCATTCAGCGGCGAGTGGCGGAGCACGCGCCCGCCGCCCGCTCCATCAAGCTGCAACACGAACCGCCGCGGCCCGGCGACATTCAACACTCGCTCGCCGACATCGGCCGCGCGCGGAGCTGCCTGGGCTACGAACCGGTCTACGACGTCCTGCGTGGCCTGGACCAGACCATCTCCTGGTACGCGCGCGCCGATCGCTCCCCGCGCCCGCTGCCGGCGGCGCCAGAACTGCGAGACATGTCATGAATTTTTCGCGTACCGACGAGGACAAATCCACGATCGTCCATGTTCGCGGCGAGCTCGACGCGCTCTCCGCGCCCGACCTCCGGCCGCTCTTCGATCGGCTGGTCGAGGACGGCCGGCGCGACATCACCATCGATCTCACGGATCTGCGCCTGATCGACAGCTCCGGGGTGGGGGCGCTGGTCGGGCTCTACAAGCGCACGCGCGCGAACGGCGGCGACGTGCGTTTCGTGGGCGTGAACGCGCAGCCGCTCGTGATTTTCAAGATGTTGAGGCTCGATCGGGTGTTCGGGCTTACGAGCTAGCGCGCGCAGTCATCGCAAGCGATGCCAGGCGTCCTTGACGCGCGGCGCTCGGAGCTGCATGTCCGTGCGCGAGGAAGGACGCCCCATGGCCAAAGCATTCCAGAGCTGGACGGTGCTGCCCCATCGTCCGATCGAGAAACTGGCCGAAAACCTGTGGAGTGTGGCCGGGAGCATGCCGAGCCCGAGGATCCGGCGGCGCATGGTGGTGGCGCGGCTCGCGAACGGCGCGCTCGTGATCCACAACGCCGTCGCGCTGGACGAGCCCGCCATGCAGGAGCTCGAAGCGTTCCGCGACCCCGCGTACCTGCTGGTGCCGAACG
>DASXWF010000578.1:0-3585 GCA_036503835.1 Polyangiaceae bacterium
ATCTGAACGGTCCGGTCTCGCCGCCCGGACCGCTCGCCGCGGACCTCGACGCCGGAGAAATCGCGTGGGTCGTCGGCGAGCGAGCCACGATCTTTTCCGCGCCGAATGGCGCGCGCCGAAGCGGTGAGACCCTCGAGCCGCTCGCGAGCGTGCGCGTGCTCGAGCGCGCCGAACGCGGGCGCGAGGCCTGGCTCCGCATCGGCGAGGCCGCGTGGATCCGCGCGCGGGGCACGACCAGCCCGCGCCCCGCGCCGGTGCCGCCGGAGATCCGCCCGGAGGAACGCTGGATCGACGTCGACCTCGAGCGCCAGGTCGTCACGGCCTACCGCGGCGAGCGAGCGCTCTTCGCCATGCCGGCCTCGACCGGCCGCGGCTCCTCAGGCAGCGAGCTCGCGACGCCGCCCGGCTCGCACCGCATCTGGATCAAGCTCGGCACGAGCGACATGGACAACCTCGAAAACCTCGAGGCGTCCGAGAGTTACGCCATTCAGGCCGTGCCCTGGGTCATGTACTTCGACCGCGGCTACGGACTGCACGGCACGTTCTGGCACCGCGCGTTCGGTCGCGTGCAGAGCCACGGCTGCGTGAACCTGACGCCCAAGGACGCGGAGCGGCTCTTCGACTTTACCAGCCCGAAACTACCGGCAGGCTGGAGCGCGGCCTTTCCGACCGACTACGAGCCCGGGACGCTCGTTCGGGTGCGCTGAAGCAGCGCACCCGACGGGGCGATCAGACCTTGCCCTGGAGCAAGAACGCGATGAAGAACGCGAACAGAACGAGCGACTCGATCAGCGCCAGACCGAGAATCATCGGGGTCTGAATGCGCGGAGCCGCGCCCGGGTTACGGCTGATGCCTTCGAGCGCCGCGGCGGCCGCGCGTCCCTGTCCGAGACCGCCGCCGAGCACCGCGAGGCCAACGGCCAGGCCGGCGCCAATCGCAGCCATCGCCGAGCCGGCGCCGCCCGCGGAGGCGCCCGCCTCTTGAGCGAACGCGCTCGAGGTGATGAGCGTCGTCAACGCGGCACCGGCAATCGACAGGTTCTTTTTCGACATCGCTAAGGTCTCCTTGCTTTTCTTCTGGTGTCCGGGGTCCCGCGGAACCCGGATGAGCCGCGCTCGCTTTAGTTCGTTTTCCGAGCGATCGCTAGTCCATCTCGGAGCATTTGCTCCGAGGGCCGATTTCTCAGTGATGCCCCTCGGCTTCGTGCTCGGTCGCCAGGCCGATGTACACGCAGGTGAGCAGCGTGAAGACCAGGGTCTGCACCACGACCACGAGGCAGCCGAGCAGCATCAGCGGAATCGGCACGACCAGGGCGATCAGGCCCATGAACAGGCCGAGGATCAGGTGGTCGACCGCCATGTTGATCATGAGCCGGACCCCGAGCGTGATCGGGCGAACGCACAGGGAAATCAGCTCGATCGGGAAGATCAGCCAGGCGAGCCACCACATCGGGCCGGCCAGGTGCTTCACGTAGCCCCAGCCGTTCGTCATGAGGCCGTAGGCGTTGAACAGCACGAAGACGACGATGCCGCAGCCGAGCGTGATGTTCAGGTTGCTCGTCGCAACCGGCATGCCGGGGATCAGCGCCATCGCGTTCGCGAAGAACACGAACGTGGCGGCCGTCGCGATCAGCGGGAAGTAGCGCTTGGCGCGCTCGGCATCCATCGCGCTCTTCGCCGTGTCGTAGACGAACGCGAGGAACGCTTCGGCGAACGTGCGGAGCGTCAGCGTGTCCTCGGGGATCAACGCCTTCTTCGAGTCGGCCAGGCGGGCGCGCACCACGAACCCCATCAGGATCACGAGCGTCGCGACCAGGATCGAGGCCGCGAGCGGCTCGAAGCTGTGCCAGGTCGGCGCTTCGTTCGCGACGACGCTCCGGCCGAGCAGGTTCGTGTTGTGGTCCAGGGTCTCGCGAAAATGCGCGAGAATCAGCGTCAAAAAGCTCGCATGCTCCGGCATGACATCAACCTCGTATCGCTACTCACGGCACCGGTGACCCGGTCCTTCAAGACTTCGATTCCTTGGCGGGCGCGCCCGCGCCTGCCCGCAGCTGCCCGACCACGATCCCGAGCGGCAGCGCCGCGTAGCCCAGCGCCAGGGGACCGACCGCCGCCCAGTGATTCTTCAACACCACCCAGACCACGAACAAGAGCGCGCCGAACTTCAGCGTCGCGACGGCGCCCCACGGCAGCGCGCTGCCGCGCACGAGCCCGCGGACCACGTTGGCGATCGCCCAGAGATTGGCCGCGCCGATGGCCGCGCCGATCGCGACACCGAGCGCGTCGCGAGAGCCCACGACGAACGGCGCGAGCAGCGTGAGCACGGCGCCTACGACGAGCACCGGGCCCAACATGCCCATCATGCTCGTCTGTCGCTCTTCACGCGTCGCTTCCATCACGGTGCTTTCGTCGTTCTTCGCGCTCGCGGCGGTCGAGCTCTTCGGCCTCGCGCGTGGCGCGTTGGGCCGCTCTGTAGAGCGCTCGGACCCCGGCTGCAACGCCATAAGCCGCGCCGATGAACGTGAGCCAGCCCCCCGTCTCGAACTTGCCGTCCAGCCAGCGACCGGCGAGCAGGCCAAGGAGCACGCTCAAGGCGAACTCGAGACCCACCGTGCCGTAACGGCCGAATCCTTTCCAGTCCTGCTTCACTAGGAGTCACTGGGGCTGATGTGGCAAAGTCGTGGCGCCGCGAGGCCGGCTGGCGGGGCCCGCCGCGCCCCAGTAGCACGTCCCATCAGCCAGAACTATGGTTCGTGAAATGATGCGCGGCCTCGTGAGGACGCCCTTCGTCCTGGCCCTCCTGGCCGTTCCTGCCGCGGCACAGCAGCCGTCCGCAGCTCCCACAGCAACATCTGCTGCTCCGTCGAGCCCTCCGTCGGCGGGGCCTGCTGCTCCGTCGGCTGCTGCTCCAGCACCGTCCGCCGCACCGGCGCCGCCGCCGGCCCCGAGCCCTCCGCCTGCCGGTACCAGCCCTCCCGGGTACTACGTCGAAGCACCACCGCCGCCCCCGACCTATCCGGGAACTTCGCCTGGGCCACCTCCGGGAAATCCAGCGCCAGCAGAAGCAATCTACGAGCCCCCTCCGCCGGGCACGGCACCGATTTACGAGCCCCCGCCCCCGCCGGTGCCACGCCACCGAGCACCGAGGACCTCGCTCTGGCTGGGTGTCCGCGTCGGCTACTTCCTCCCGTTCGGGAACGTCTACGCGCGAGCGCTTCCTGCGGACCAGTATGGCTTCTACGGGTTCAAGGGCGTGCCGTGGCGTGACTACGCCGGCCCGGGCGTCCTGCTCGAAGCGGACGCGGGCGTGCGTCTCTCGCGGAACTACAACGTGTTCGCCCTGTGGGAGCGCGGACAGCTGAGCTCGGGCGACGCCGAGAACAACGTATTCGGCGGGCAATCCGGCAGCGACACCGACTTCTGGGCGCTCGGTGTGCGAGCCAGCACGGACGCCGACTCACTCGGTTTGATCACCGAGCTCGCGCTCGGCTACCGCCGCGCCCGCGCCACCTGGGAAGACGGCACCGAGCTTCAGTTCACGGACGGGATTCTCGAAGGGCGCATCGGCGTCGGTGCGGACATCCG
>DASXWF010000579.1:0-3521 GCA_036503835.1 Polyangiaceae bacterium
TGGCAGGAAGCGGGCGTGGACGACAAGGTCGAGCTCCGGCTCGGCCCCGGGCTCGAAACGCTGGACACGCTCCTCGCGAGCGGCGCCCGCGAAACCTTCGACCTCGCGTTCTTCGACGCCGACAAAGAGACGAGCCTCGAATACTACGAGCGCGGCCTCTCGCTCGTGCGCCCGGGCGGCGTCGTCGCGTTCGACAACGCACTCTGGGGCGGCAAAGTGGCCGATCCGAACGAGGCCTCCGCCTCGACCCTCGCCGTCCGCGCCCTGAACGCGCACGCGAGCAGCGACGCGCGCGTCTCGGCGACGCTCGTGCCGATCGGCGACGGGCTGCTGCTCGCGCGGAAGCGCTGAGCTGGCTCGCCCCGTCCGGTCAAAAGCTGACGGCGAGCTTCGCTCCCGCGCCGGCCGGCGTCACCCAGGGCGCGACCGCGGCAGAAGCGGCGTTCACCGGCTCCCGCTTGCCGCCGATGACCGCGAGCGGAATGCCCGCGCCGAGGAGTCCGATGCCGCCGACCGTGAGTCCGATCATCACCGGCTCGTAGGCATCGCAGTTGTGGCGGTAGAGGTAGTCGCCGGTCCGCGGATCGTAGTCCGCGTCGGCCTTGCAGACGCTCGAGGCGATGGTCGTTCCCATCGCACCGAGCAGCGCGACCGCCCCGAGGGAGATCATGACGATCCCCGTCGCCATCAGCCCGCCGGAAAAGCGCCGTGTCTGCTGGGCGACCGGCGGCGCAGCGGGAGCTGCGGGCGCGGCTGCCGACGGAGCAGTCGCCGCCACGGGCGCCGGCGCGGGTGGGCTCGCCGGAGCGGCGGGAGTCGGCTGCGGAGCGGGAGCGGAGGGCGCGGCGGCCGACGACTCAACGCAGCGTCCGGCCTCGCACACGCGGTCACCCTTGCAGTCGGTGTCCTTGGTGCACTGGGCCCGGGCCGCGACACTCGCCAGGAGGAGCGACGTTGCCAGGAGGACAGCGGTGAGTCGGGCGGTCGACATGAGGGACCACTCTATCAGCTCGTGCCAGCGTCCCCGAGCTCATGCCCGCCGCGCGCGCTCGCGTCGCCGATGCTCGAACCATTGTCGGAGCTTCAGGCCGGTGAGCAGAAGTAGGGCGGCGCTGAAGGGGATGCCCGCCGGAACGGTGAGCTTGTCGAGAAGCCGCGAGATCGCACTCTCGTTCCGGCGCAAGGATTGGACGACGACGACGTAGCCGGAATCGTACACGGGCGAAAAAGTCGCGGCCCAGGGGCCCGAGGAGAAGACCGGATCGTAGTAGTCGTCGACGCGCAGGGGCGTGCCGTAGCGCAGCTCGGGACTGCCGTTCGGTATTCCGAGCTGCGCGCGCATCCAGTCGGGCGCGGGCCGCCGGAGCTCGACGAGCTGCCCCGGGCCGAGGCCGGGATGTGCGACGAACGTGTAACCGGAGGGGAGCGGGCGGGACCCATCGGCGCGGTCGTTGTCGCGCGGCCCGAGCAGCGCCGTCACGTACGCCTTGCGTTGGTCCGCCAGGCGCACGGAACCGAGGGCGGTGTCGGCGCGGACCGTGCCCACGACGACGCCGATCCAACCCCGCGCGTCGCACACGGGGGCGGAGACGGCGAACTCGAACAGGCCGTTACCCTCCGACTTGTAGGCTCGGGCCACGTAGGCCTCGGGCTCGCGGGCGCCTTCCGGTGCCGAGTGGGGTGCGCACGCTGATAGCGCCAGAGCCCGCGCGCCCCGAAAGTAATCACGAAAGGCGAAGGTCCGCTCCAGGTACGAGTCCGATTGCTCGGTGGTGCGGGCTCGCTGGCGCCCGTCCGGGGCCAGCACGAACATGCCGTCGAAGCCCTGCCGTCGCTGGAGCAACACGGCCGAAGGCGCTTCGACACGCGCCGACGCGAGCAGGCCCTCGACGGCAGGGTCTTCCGCCAGCAGCGCGACGCGCCGCCGATATTCTCGCAACTGAAGCTTCATGGCGACGGCCTGAATGCTGGCCATGACCGACGTGCGCTCCTGCTGTGCGTCGAGCTCCGCCGTAAGTTCGGAGAACGTTCTCAGGGCCGCGGAGGCAAGCACGAGCGACAGCGCAAGGGCCCAGGCGATCGCTGCGGTGGCGAGCGGGTTCTTCCCGACCCAGTCTCGAACCCTGACCGGAGCGGACACCGGCGGTACGCCTTCAGGTGGCTCCAGAGCGAGCGCGCGCTTCAAATCCTGGGCGAAGGCACGGGCCGTGCGGTAGCGCCGGTCAGGATTTTTCTCGAGCGCATTCAAGACGACGGTCTCGAGGAAACGATCGAGGCCCTTGGCGAGCCGGCGCGGCGCTACGGGTTCCCCGAACTTCAACTGATGCAGCACCTCCGCCGGAGTGCCCACGAACGGAGGCCTTCCCGTGAAGAGCTCGTACAGAATCGCGCCGAGGCTGTAGACGTCGGTTCCGGCGTGAAGCTTCGCGTTCGAGTCCGCCTGCTCGGGCGCCATGTACTCCACGGTTCCGACGCGGGTGGAGGGAAGGGACCAGCTCAGTTGCTCGTTGGCGTGGCGCGCGATGCCGAAGTCCGCGACCCGGGGCTTACCGGCTGCGTCGAACAGAATGTTTTCGGGCTTCAGGTCGCAGTGGAGCACGGGCTTTCGTGACGGACGTTGGGGGTCCCCGTGTAAAAATTCCACGATTTCCGCGATCCCAATCATGAACGCGGCGGCTTCACGCGGCGGCATCCGGCGCTGGTTCATGCGCTCGCGCAGCGTCTTCCCCGGCATGTACTCCATCGTGAAGAACGGTAGACCCAGGTGCTCGCCATGGTCGTGGATCGCTACGATACCCGGGTGCCTCAACTCCTCGAGGGTACGTGCTTCGGCACGAACGTCGCGACGGGCGCGGACGTCCGCAAACGCCCCGTCACGCAGTACCTTCAGCGCCACCTCCTGCTCGCCCTTGCGAGCCAGGTACACGAGGCCGAAACCACCCCGCCCCAGGCGCCTGACGATTTCGAACTCCGCCACGCGCTTGGGATCGACTTCGAGCTCCTCCTGGCGCTCCGGATGCGCTTCGAGCTCCTCCTCGCCCTCGGGCTCTGCATTGAGCATGGACGCGGCGACGCACGTGAGACAAAACCCCTCGGGCGCGTCCGCCGGAACGGAGTGTCCGGCGGGACAGGTTGTGGTGGTCATGCCGCCGGATCCGGAGGATCTCCGCGCGCGGCGGCGCACCACGCGTTCAGGCTCTCCTGGAGGTCGTCGAAGCCGTACTGCACGATGACCGAGCTCTGGAATCGTTTCGCGAACCGGAGTTTGAGGCGCCGGAGCCGCTGCTTTGCCGTGTTCGGCTCGATGCCGAGGTCCCGGGCGATCACCGCGCACTGAGCTTCGGTCAGCTTCATCACCAGAAAAGGCTTCAAGGCTTCGAAGCAGCGCAACGCGGCGTCATCGTCCGCGTTCGAGGCGCAGTATTCGGCGCGCAGCTCCGACACGATGTCGCTCAAGATACGGTAGGCCTCACGTCTCCCGGCATCGTGCTCGGGCTCCGACCCCCCCCCGGCGTCGTGTA
>DASXWF010000580.1:0-6739 GCA_036503835.1 Polyangiaceae bacterium
CGCCGAGATCGCCGGGGCCGCGGAAGCCCGGTCGGACCGGTTGGCTTGCCAGCGCAGGATCGCAGCCGCCGCGTAGTCGCCGGCGTGTGCGAAGCCGCCGAGCGCCGCGAGCTGCCCCGGCCGGAGCTTGCCCTGCTTCAGAGCTTCCTCCAGATTGATGGGGATCGCCGCGCCGAAAAGGTTCCCGTAGCGATCGAAGGTGTCTTGGTGCTTCTCGGCAGGTAGCTCGAGCGCTTCTCGCCAGTTCCGCAGGAAGATCGGGTTCGGCTGATTGGTGACGAGCAGGTCGAGCTCCCGCGGCGAAACGCCGGCGGCGCGGCAGGCCTCGCCGACGAGCTCCGGTACGACCGCGTTTCCGCGATGAAGGATCGAAGCGACGCGCTGCTCCGTGAACTTCAGCGTGATCGGGCTCGGACCCGGCTGCCAGTAGCGCCGCCCGTCGGCAGCTTCCGCCACCATATCGCTCGCGAACTCGGGCTGGCAGCGATGAACGATCGACAAGATCGGCGAGACCGCGCTCGCCGCCACGTAACCGACACCACAGCCGTCTCCGGGCACGGGCGCGTGCGACTCGTTCCGAAGCGCGGGCTGCGAAAAGACCCGACCGGCTGCCGTCTGCGCGCAGCAGAGAAGCGCCCCACGCGCGCTCCCCTCCTCGAGCAACGCGCGCGCGAGCTCCAACATGTACACGAACGATACGCAGCCGCTGTTGTGCAGGTCGATGATGAAGCGCGGGCGGCAGCCGAGCCGGTGCGCGACCTCCGCTCCGCAACCGGTGAAGGCTTGGTCGGGCAAAGCCACGTTGGTGAACAAGAGATCGATGTCGTTTCGGCGATCGAGGTTCAGCGTTTCGGCCAGCGCGAGCGCCGCCCGCTCGATCATGTCCACGGCCGTTTCGCTCGGCCCGATGTGCCGGCGTTCCCTGGGCGCGGTGAACATTCCGCGCCGCTCCGCCGCGCCGTGACCGAAAAAGTCGTTCTCGACGACCGTCTGGGGTAGGTAGCTCGAAACAGCGAGCAGGCTCACCTCCGTCACGGGGCCTCTTGCACGGGAGGACCGAGCGGAAGCCGGAGCCGATGACGGTGCTCCACGATGGCCTGCAGGTTGTCGAGCTCGACGCTGTGGCCGCCGTAGAAGAGCGGCCACCAATCTCCGACCCAGGTGCGGAGTGGGTCCCGATTGAGCTCCGGAAACGGATTCTCGTCGTAGTAGGGGTGACGGCAGTTCGTCCAGATCACCACGGAGCCCGGCTGCTTGAGCACCAGCTCGGCCGGCACGATACGGTAGAGGTAGACCATCCAGAGCTCGTCGCCCTGGTCCCAGGCACAATGGTAGTCGACGGTGAGGGCGTGCTCGTTCGCGACGGTCTTCACGTAGATCGGAGTCCGCTCGGCATCGACGCCGACCAGCAGATCGCCGCCGTCCACCGGCTTCAGCTCTCGAACGCTGTACGTCCACTCCATGAGACTGTACGGATCTCGCATGTAGGCGAAGAGCTCGTCCGGCGGACAGGCGATGTGCCGGTGAATCGTGCAGTATCGTCCGTAGACCTGATCGTGCCCGTACACGGTATGCGTGAGCTCGGTGATGCGCTCGCCGAGCGCGTTGCGATCGAACTCTTCGCAGCGCACGAGGCCCGGGATGCCGACCAAGGCGCTCGGAGCGAGCGTTTTCACGCCGGCTCTCCCATCGGCAATGCGCTGAACGGCCGTCCGCCCGCTTCCTGAAAGGCCGCGAACGGCGGCACCTCCACGCTGCGGAGCGACACACCGAGGAACGACGGGCCTTCGTGCCGCACGGCGCGCCCCAGCGCTTCCTCGAGCTCGCCGCGGGTGCTGCAGTCCGTCGCGAGCAGGCCCGGGAACATGGCGCTCAGCCCGGCACCCAGCGAGGAACGCCCGAACGAGTTGTAGCCCGCGTCCGTCTTGAGCAACAGGCGCTCGCGAACCAGGCACATCCCGTGCGCGCGGTTGTCGAAGACGACGAACGTGATGGGAAGCGCGTGCTGAAGCGCCGTGTGCACCTCCATCCCGTGCATGAAGAAGGCGCCGTCTCCGGCAAGGACGAAGCAGCGCTGGCCGCTCGCCAGCGCCGCGCCGATCGCACCGCCGAAGGAGTAGCCCATTCCGGCCATCCCGAGCGCCAGGAGCCAGCGGCCCTCGGAAGGGGCCCGAACGACGTGCGCCGCCGCGGCGCCGGTGTTGCCCGCATCGACCAGCACGACGCTCCCCGCAGGGATTGCGCGATCGACGGCGCGAAGCGCAGACCGCAAGTCGAGCTCGGGCGCCCCGCCAAAAGCGTCGGAGCTCGTCTCGGGCGGCGCCGGCGGTGCGTGCGTTTCGGGCCGCGGCCGCAGCGCATGCGCCAGGGCCGAGAGGCAGAGCGGTAGATTTCCCGGCAGATGCAGCGTCGACGGCGACTCGACGAACGGCGGTTCACACGCGACGGAGATCAGGTTCCGCTCGGCGATGAGCGGCTCGAGACCCTGGCGCGCCAAGAGCGGCAGCCGGGTGCCCGCGAGTAGCACGGTCGATGCGGCTGCCACGGCCCGAGAGACGCTTGCGTGTCCCATGCTGCCCGCAACGCCGAGAAAGCGCCGATCGAGATTCTCGAACGCATCGCGCCCGTCGGGTGTCACGGCTACGAGCGCGTCGAGCCGGCGGACCAGCGCCACGAGCTCGGCACGGGCGTGCGTTCGAGCCACCTCGTCACCGGCGATCACGACGACCGGTGCATCGTCGAGCCGCTTGGCGGCACGCTCCACGTCGTCGGCGCAGGGTCCCGGCGGCGCAGGAACCGGAAGCTCGCCGTGAAGAGCCGGAGCGACCTCGGCGCGCTGCCGATCCTTGGCCAGCAGCAGCACGGCAGGGCCGGCCGGGCTCGAGGTCGCGGAGCGCACCGCCTCGGCGAGGAGCCGCGGCAATTCACCGGCGTCCTCGACCCGCGCGCAGAACTTCGCGGTTCTTTCGTAGACGGCGCACGAGTCAACCAGCCCTCGCCCGCTGGTGTCCTGAAAGGCGCCCCTGCCCTGAAGCGGCGTGGGAGGGTCGCCGACCACGGCGAGGAGCGGCACTCTGGAAGCCCGTGCCTCCGCGAGCGCATGCGTCAGATTCAGAGCACCGCCGCCCGACGTCGCCAGGACGACCCCGAGCCTGCCCGAGATCCGCGCGTAGGCGTCCGCGGCCGTGCCGGCGCCGTGCTCGTGCTTGGCCAACACGACACGAATCTTCGGCCGGCGCCGCTGGATCGCGACGAACACGTCTTCGATGTTCGCTCCGCCCACACCAAAAACATGGCGAATACCGAGCTCGACGAGCGCGTCTGCAAGAAATTCGGCGGCGAGCATGGCTTTGTCTCGTCGAAGCGGCTCAGCAAGCCGTGTCCAGCTCGCGAACGAGGCGAGCCCACGTCTCGCCGTCGTCGACACCGAGCTCTCGCGCGATCTCGGCGAGCGCTCGCTCCTCGTTCTCCGTGACGGACGTGGGCGCGTCCATCGCCTCCGCGGTCGTGCGAGCAATCGCCTCCGCGTGTGCCAAGAGCCCGGGTAGCTCGTCGAGCTCGAACGCCCATTCGTCGGGGGCGTACGCCAGAAGCACGATGTCGTGCAGTCCTTCCAGGACGTAGGCCTTGTCGGGAGGTCGGGCCAGCCAGCCCCGCAAGATGCGCTCGCCGTCGTCCCCAATCGCAAAGTGGTTGTGCGCGAGATCGACGAGCCGGCGCTCGCGCTCCGGGGTGAGTTTTCCCGACGCCCAGGCGACGTAGACGAGCGGCAGGAGCTTCAATACCTTGTAGTTGGCGGCGTTGATGCCGAGGTGCTTGAGAGAATTCTCCATACGATCGCGTTGCATGCCACTCGACGTAGCAAGTTCCGTGCTGATGCGTTCTGCACGAATCGTCTCGGGTGCGACCGCAAGAATTGCGCTTCGGGGCCGCGCTTTGCCCCAGAATTTGCGGCGGCGCGTCTGGCCTGGGCTTTGCTTTTTGAAACCAGCCATGAGCAAGCCCATTCCTCCGATTTCGAAGTACATGACGACGACCCCGGTCACGGTTCCCGGCGACACGACGCTGGCGGATGCCGCCGAGATCATGAAAAAGCACGCGATTCGACACCTGCCGGTCGTGGACGAAGGCAAGCTCCTCGGTGTTCTGACGGACCGAGACGTGAAGTTCGTCGAATCGTTTCCCGACGTGGACCCTGCTCGGATCACCGCGGAAGAGACGATGACAGGGGACCCCTACCACGTGACGCCCGACACGCCCCTCGACGAGGTCACCTCGACCATGGCCGAGCAGCGCTATGGCTCAGCGATGATCATGCAGAACGGACACGTGGTCGGCATCTTCACGACCGTGGACGCGTGTCGCTGCATTTCCGATCTGTTCGCAACACGACTGCGCAAGTCCTGAACCGGCCGTCCGAGATCGTTCGTTCCTTCCAAGAGCACATCTCGTAGTTCACCGTTTGGTGTGGTGCTCTAGGGCCGGTGCCGCCGAGCGGGTGTCCGATGAAGTTCGTGCCGAACGCGTTCGTGTCGGGACCGAACGCGTCGCCGCTGAGTTTGCGGCTGAACGTCTCCCGGCTGTAGCTTAGCCCTCGTTCTCGTCGCACCTACGCGCAATGGCTGCGGCTCTCCGGGCGAGGGTGCAGCCTCTGCGCTCTCGCTTGCCGGCACAGCGTGTGCTCCGTCGCGCGATCGAGCGCGCGCTGCTCGGCACGATTGGTGCAGTCCACCATCAGCGAGGTCAACATGGAAACGGACATCATGAAGCTCGTGGAAGGTGCCGCTCGTGAGCTCGAGCAGATTCTGAGCAGCAAGACGGTGGTCGGCGCACCGCTGGAAATTCACGGGCGCACGATCATTCCGCTCATCAGCGTCGGTTTCGGGATCGGCGTCGGCGGCGGCAAAGGCACCGATCGCAAGAACGGCGAAGGCGGTGGATCGGCGGTCGGCTTCGGCGGCGGCGTCAAACCCGTAGCCGTCGTGATCTCGGACGCCTCGGGCATCCGCGTGGAAACGATCAAAGGCAGCGCCGCCACCGCGGCCGAACACATCGCCGAGACCATCGGTAAGGTCATGAGCGCCAAGGAAAGTCCCGCAACGGACTGACGAGCGAACGTGACGACCACGCTCGCCGTCCTCGCCGTTCTGCTCGCGCCGCTCTGCTTGCCATTCTGGGTCGAGCTCTCGCTCGAAGAAGGCTGGCGCTTCCAGACGCGCGTTCATTGGCCGGCGCGCAGCGCGCCGGCGTTCGCACCGGGGGCGGCGACGAACAAGCCCGGCCCGAAGCCCCGGAGGGGCCGAAAGGCTGGCTCTCGGCCGGCGCCCCGCAAGATCCGGGCGCTCCTCCGGAGTCCAGATTTTCTTTCGTCCCTCGTGCGTCTCGCGCGAAGGCTCGTCGTGCACCTTCGGCCGCGCCAGCTCAGGCTCAGGCTCAGGTTCGGCCTGGGTGATCCCGCGGACACCGGGCGAGCCTGCGGCGCGCTCGCGCCGCTGTTTCTGGTCCTGTCACGTCTGGATGTCGACGAACTTCGATTCCAGCCCGACTTCGCCCACCGCGCGTTCGACCTCCAGGGTCGCGCGATCATCCGCGTCGTGCCGGGCGTGCTACTCGCGCTGATCGCCGGCTACTTCCTCACTCGCGCTCCGTGGCGAGCCCTGGCAAGCTTTGCGCGGGCCTGATCGTGGCGTGCCGTCACCCGGCGCCGCTTCGAGAACGATTCGACGGCCATAGGCGGGTGGCGGGACCTTCAACGGCACGTCCGAGGGACGCTTCCTCGCTTTCGGCTCTCCGTGTTCGGTCACGGGCTCCTGTCGCGGCTGCGCTGGTGGTGCCGGAGACCTGCACGCGAAGCCTAGGCACGCCGCGAGGGCGATCGTTCCTGACGCCGCGGCCGGAAGCTTGGCTAAAACCACGAGACTGTCGGAGAACCCGCGGCTTCGGCGCATGAGACACCTATACGGCTGCCAACATTTCGCGCGCGACACGCAGGGCGTCCACGTAGCTCACGATGCCGACGAGCTGAGCGTCGTGTTCGTCAACGACCGGAACAGCGCCGATCCGGTGCTCGATCATGAGGTCGATGACATCGATGAGATCGTCCGTGGGACCGACGGACACGACGTCCGAGCTCATCAGCTCCGAAATCGGGCGTGCCAGAATTCTCGCGGACTCCGCCGGCCTCTCGAGCGCATCGAGCGCCGAGGGGACGACGTCGCGCAGATCGCGATCACTCACGATTCCGACGAGCTCACGGCCATGTGTCACGGGGAGGTGGCGCACGTCCGCTTCCGCGAGTCTGGACAAAACGGTGCGGATGCTGTCTCGAATCGACGCTACGTAGGGCTCTCGGGTCATCACTTCTTGAACGAGCATGGCCTTCTCCTTCTTCATCGGGAAACTGGAGCAAGACTTGGACCCGGCTCGCCAAGCTGGCTCTCGGGGCGGACCGAGCTCCCTCGAATCGGCGCACGCGCAAGATCTGCACTTCGCTGCTCCAACTACGCAGCTTCTGCCGTGAAGGGGGCGTTCGCGCACGAGCGGCGACTGCAAGGCCCTGTCACACCGAATCAGGCAAGAACGGCGCGCCGGGGAGGATCCTGGCGCCTTGAGCGAGATGTGCTCCTCGGCAAGACGCGGATCCGATCACGGTCCCTGCAGCGGGACCTCCTTGTTCGGCCGGTGCCGGACCTGCAGCGGCGGAACAAGGAGGTCCCGCTGCAGGGACCGTGATCGGATC
>DASXWF010000581.1:0-4170 GCA_036503835.1 Polyangiaceae bacterium
CCAGACTATCCTCGATGGCGTCCTGGCTCGTGGGATAGATGCCCGGAACGAGGTCGGCGGGGCGGTCGGCACAACGCTCACCGAGATTGAGCACGGTGCCGTCCACGAGGCGCATGAGCTCGAGCGTGTAACAGGTGCCCGTTTGGTCGTCGCCGAGCTCGAAGTAGGTCATCGAATCGGCGTAGCCCCACTCGGGGACGGCGCTCATGTACCTGTCCACGCGGAAGGCGTACTGCGTGCCCTCGCCGTAGGCCGCGTCGCCCCACGAGATGCGGAGGACGGCGCTGCGATCGTATTGTGTGTGGAAGCAAGGCATACCGCCGCAGCTGTCGAGCGGACCCGAGCAGCAGACCCGTTCCCCCGCGACGTGATCCAGGGAATAGATCTCGTGCGTGACGGGGACCATCGAGCCGAGGCTCATGTCCGGCCCGGCCGTGAAAGCGCCGGTGTAGGCCACGCCGGGGAGCAGCGGGGTGTAGCTCTCTCCTTCGACGAGCGCCCCTTCCTCCGGTCGAAACACGATGTAGTGGGAATTGCGGTTGGCACCGCTCGCGCTCACCTGGCCCGGCACGTCCACGCCGTCCGACGACTCCAGCGTGAAGTCCCCCGGCTCCGGTTCGGGATCGCAGCCTTCCTCACATCCGTACTGGAAGATCACGACCCCGTTTGCCGGAACCGCCGACGGCCCGTAGGCGAACCAACCGTTGGGCGGCGGGCTGCAAGCTTTCGCGTCGCGCGCGGCGCCGAGCACCGAAACGACCCCGAACCCGAGAGCGATCCACCATGTCCGATCTCTGAACATCACCCGTGCCTCGGGGAAGCAGTGTACCACGCTCGTCTACCGCCGGCCCCCGCGACCTTCGCGGGCCTCCAGGCCGCTGCACGAGAGCTCGATCTGCGCGCCCACGCGCGGGCCCGGCTCCTCCGCGTCGTTCCATGCGGCCGCCTCGCTCGCGAGGTCGCTCGCGAGGCGCTGCCCGGACGCGCTGACGCTGCGCGCTTCGGACGTGTCGAGCGCGTGCCGCGGCTTCTTGAACGGCATCCAGATCGTGAACGTCGTGCCCCGCCCCTCGACGCTCCGCACGACGAGCTGGCCGCCCATGCGGGCGACGAGGTCGTGCACGATCGCGAGACCCATTCCGGAGCCCTCGACCGTGCGGGCCTTCGCGCCGCGCACGCGGTGGAAACGCTTGAAGATGTTCGGTAACTCCTGCGCGGGAATGCCGATCCCGGTGTCGGAGACCGCCAGCTCCGCGTGCATCGGCAGCGCCTTCAAGCTCACGCCGATCCCGCCGTCGAACGTGAACTTCAGCGCGTTCGAGAGCAGGTTCGCAACGACCTTCTCCCACATGTCACGGTTGACCGGCACGAGCGCCATCGGCTCGATCTCCACATCGAAGCTCAGGCCGGCGCGTTCGACGGCGTTGCGGAATGCGCTCGCGACATCGTGCGTGAGCTCGCCCAGGTTGGTGAGCTCGAGCGGCGGGCGCTGGCGCCGGGTCTCGACCGAGGAGAAGTCGAGCAGGTCGTTCACGAGGCGCAGCAGGCGGCGCGAGTTGCGCGCCGCGACGTCGATCTCGCTTGCGAGTTGCGGCGGCAGCTCGTCGCGGCGCTGCCGCAGCTCTTCGAGCGGCGCCAGCAGCAACGTGAGCGGCGTGCGGAACTCGTGGCTCACGTTCGCGAAGAATTCCGTTTTGGCGTGGTCGAGCTCCGCGAGCTGATCCAGTCGTTCCCGCTCGATCTGCCGCGCGCGGGCCTCGTTCTTCCCCGCGCTGATCTGCTGGGCGACCAGCTCCAGAAAGCTGCGGTAGTCGCCGTCGAGCGGCCGATGCGGACTGAGACCGGCGATGAGGACGGCGGTCGCTGCCTTGTCGCCGGAAGGGGCCAGGGGCAGCAGCATCGCCGACCGGGGCGGCAGCGTTCCGCTCGGCAAGGCTTCCACTGCCTCCAGCGCAGGGAGGCGGTTCGCCAAGTCTTCGAGCAGCACTGCCCCCGTCAGCGCTCGCCGCAACGGCCAAGTTTCAGCGCCGTCGGCGCCGCCGAGGTTGACCGATCGCGGCGCGCCAGGTGTTCCCGGGGAAAGACCCGCCGCACCGGCCAGCGTTGCCTGTCGCCGGGTCGCGTCGATCTGATAGATCAACGCGAAGGGAAGATCGGCGGCCTCCTCGGCAAACGCCGCCGCTGCTCGTTCGCACGCTTCGCGGGGTGTGGGGGCTCCGGTGATGCGCGAGGCCAGATTCCGCAGCAAGCGCATCCGCCGCTCGGCGACGACGATCGCGGTGGTGTCGGTGGCCGTCTGGTAGACGCCCACGATGGCGCCGCTCTCCGGATCGCGAATCGGCGCGCAGTCCAGAGTGACGAACACTTCCTCCACCACGCCGCCACGGCTCAGGTAAAAGGGGGCGTTCGCGACACCCGTCGCCTCACTCCCGGTCGTCACCCGCTCCAACATCGGCCCGACGATGCGCCAGACGTCGGGCCAGTTTTCCCGCGCACGGCCGCCGAGGACGAGCGGATGGCTGGTCTCGCCGAGGAACTGGACGAACTTGTCGTTGTAGATCTGGACGAGCTCCGGACCCCAGGAGATGCACATGGGGCCGGTGCTCTCGATCGCCACGCGGGTCATGACCTTCAGGTTCGTTGGCCAGCTCAAGACCGGTCCGAGCAACGTCTGCGACCAATCGACCTCGCGAGCCCGCTTGGCGACTTCACCGTGGTCCCCGAACACGCGCGCGATGGACTCCAATTCGGACGGCGCTCTCGCCCGCGGAGTACCCGCGACGACCTCCCCGATCACCTGTCCGAGGGCCGAGAGGGGCACGACCAGATCGGCTGCGCCTGCTTTGATCAAGGCGCGCGGCATGTCCGGATGCTCCGCAGACGCTTCGCTCTGCACGAGGACTCGCCCGCCGGCCCTGTATAGCTCGAGGGCCCCCGCCGCCGCGTCGTCGCCCATCCCCGTGAGCACGACGGCTATGGCGCGATCGGCGAAGCTGCGCGCGGCGGACCGCAGCAGGCGATCCATGGGCTTGTCGAGCGAGCTCTGACTCGGCGACAGCTGCAGGCTGCCGTCGGGCAGCAGCTCGACGAAGGAACGTGGCGGGCAGAACAGGATCTTCTGCGGCTCGATTTTCGAGTGTGCATCCGCCCACTGCACCGCGAAGGGCACGCGGTTCACGTACTGATCCACGGCGGTCGACTCGGGCGGCAAGTGCTGCATCAAGACGATCGGCACGCCGAAGTCCGGCGGCAGCTGTCTGAGCACGGCAAGCAGCGCCGCTTGCCCGCCCGCGGAAGCGACGAGGACGAGCACGTCGTACGCGTGTCCCGGCTCGACGAACGCGATTCCGTCCGGCGCGGGGTGCGGGCTTTTGGCCGCTACCGGTACGGCTTTTTTTTTCGTCTTCGCGGACGCCGTGGCGGTGCGCTTCGTGCTCATCGTTCGCGCCTACCGAGGCACGAGTATAGTCGGATTGTCGGCCCGCCGGCGGGTGGGAACGCCCGCGGTGGATGCGGCGGGGGATGAGGCAGCGCGCCTCACGTGGATCGGTCCTGCGAGCCGGGGCGTACAGCGCTGCGGTGCTCAGCGCGGTGACAGCGCGAAGGCGAGCGCGAGAGGCGAAAGAGCCGAGGCGAGGAACACCGCCAGCCACCAATGCGTGGTCGGGCCGAGCAGGCGGACCAGCGCATTGAGCGGGCGATTGCAGATGCCCGTCATGATGCAGAAGTCTTTGTCGAAAGGCGGCGTGTGGTGGAGATCGTGCTCGGGCTTGCTGAGCAGCACTCGCGATCGGTGCATCAGACGCACCGGGCCGGGGACCCGATCGGGCGGCAGGTGCGCCCACAGGTGAGCCATCTGCATCACGTGCAGCCCGACGACCAGACTCAGAAACACGATGTACATACCCGCGTCGTGAAAGGGGAGCACCGCGATGAAGAGAAACGTGAGCGGCATGTGCATCACGTACAGGTGCTGGTAGAGCGGCATCTCGTAGATGTTGCTCGGGTTCTGGTGGTGGCGCTGAAAGCCCTGGGCGAGGCCGCGGATGGGCGCGAGCGCCAGAGAGCGCGGATTGTCGAGGACCACGTGCAAGAGCCCGCTGATCAGATCGGTCACGATCAGGCTGAACGCAACGAGGGCGGCGGCATTCGAGAGCGACGGCGGTGACT
>DASXWF010000582.1:0-4361 GCA_036503835.1 Polyangiaceae bacterium
GGTGGCGGCAGCGTGGTGGGCGGGAGGGACGGGGTTTCCGGTACGTTGAAGGTGGCAACGGAAGGTGGGCTCGGGTTGCCGCGGCGGGTGGCATCCGGATCGATGAGCAGGGCTACGGCGAGCGCGGTCGCGGAGAACAGCGTCGCACACGCCGGTTCGTCGCTCGCGAGCAGGCGGCGTCCGAGCACGTGACCGTCGCTCGCGAGCACGTGGACGCGACTCCGGAATCCGGTCGCCGTGCGCTCGACGCGGATCTCGATGGAGCGATCCGCGTTCTCGTTGAACGGCGAGCGCCCGAGGCGCGCCGTCACGTCCTTCGCGAGCTCGCGCCCGGTCGGGCAGCTCTCCGCGCCGTCGTCGCGGACCCAGGCAAGCGAGTACGTGCTCGGGTCGGAGGCCGACGGCAGCTCCGCCGGCACTTGGCCGAACGCGGGCCGCGTCAGCCCGAGCGCCAACCAACCGAACCGGAACACCCGCATCTAGTCGACGATATCATTCGGGGCCGCGAGGCCGAGGGTCGCGATCATCCGCTCGAACAGCTGGCCGACGCTCGCCCGGTCCGAGGCGCTCACGCCGAAAACACGCCGGCCTCCGCGCTCGATCTTGGCCAGGGCGGGCTTGCGCTGGGCGAGCGGAAGCTTGTCGAGCTTGGTCGCGACGATCAGCGTGCCGGGCGCCGGTCGGCCGGAGCGGCCGGAGTCCGCGACCATCTTCAGCAAGTCCTGATCGTCGGCTTCGATGCCGCGCCGCCCGTCGACCAGCAACACGACCAACCCGAGCGAGGGCCGCTCGAGCAGGTAGCCTTCGGCGAGATCGGCCCAGTCCGCGCGCTCTTGCTTGCCGCGTTTGGCGAAGCCATATCCGGGCAGATCGACGAAGGTGAGCGAAGCACCCGCACGCGTGCGCAGCGCGAAAAAGTTGATGGTGCGCGTGCAGCCGGGGGTGGAGCTCGTGCGCGCGAGGCCCTGGCGCTGCATGAGCAGGTTCAAGAGGGTGCTCTTGCCGACGTTGGAACGGCCGGCGAAGGCGACCTCGACGCTCGTTGCGGGCGGGAGCTCGCGTGGACGGGCGGCGGCGGCGGTGAACTCGGCGGAGACGACCACCGGTGCTCCAGGTTTTTCGGACGCTTTCATGGTGTGGGGGGCTGCCGGCGCGTGGTGCGCTTTTTGAGCTCGTCGCGGAGCGTGATGAGCTCGGGGCTCCGAAGCAAGGCCGCGAGGCTGAGAAAGCTGGCGCCGAAGGCGATCGTGCCCAAAATCCCGGGCAGAGCCAGAAGCCAGGCGGAGCCCTCGGCGGGCGGAACGAGACCCGCCGCGAAGCGACCGGCCGCCACGGCCCCGGCCGAGGCGAGCGCGACGCGCGCTGCCGAGAGCAGGATGCCGTTGCCGAGCACGCTCGGCACCCGGCGCGCGAGGAAGAGCGCGAGCAGGAGCGCCTGAACCGCGCTCGCCCCCGTCACCGCGAGGCCCACGCCGATGTGACCGAGCAAGCCGCGCAGGCCGAGGGCGAGGCTGACGAACACGCACAGATCGAGCGCCGCGACGATGACGGGCGTGCGGGTGTCCCCGATGGCGTAATAAACCGCGAGCAGCTGGCGGACCGCCGCGACCAGCCAGACGCCGAGGCCCTGCGCCACCAGGGCGCGCGCCGTTTCGCTCGATGCTTGCTGGTCGAACGCGCCGCGCTGGAAGAGCAGCACCACGAGCGGCTCGGCGAGCCCCGCGAACAGCGCCGTGGCCGGAATGGCGACGAAGAGCGCGAGGCGCATGCCGAACGCGAACGTGCGGCCGAGTTCCTCGTGATCGCCGCGCGCGGCGAGCCGCGACAGGCTCGGCAGCGCGGCGGCCGAGAGCGCCATCACGAAGATGCCCTGGGGGAAGTCGCAGAGCCGCATGGCCCAGCCGAAGTAGCTCTGCGCGCCCTCGCCGAGCTCGGAGAGAAAACGCCGCGCCAGCATCACGTCCACGTAGTAGACGCCCATGCCGAACAGCATCGGCCCCATGCGGCGCAACACCTCCCGCACGCCCGGGTGACCGAACTCGAGCGAGGGCCGTCCGAGGTAGCCGATGGCGGCGAGGCTCGGCCACTGCACGACGACCTGCAGCACGCCGCCGACGAGGGCGGCGAACGCGAGCGCGAGGCCCGGCTCGTAGCTCTTCGCGCCGAGAAAACCCGGCAGGAGCAGCGAGAACGCGACGAACGAAACGTTGAGCAGCGCCGGCGCGAGCGAGGTCGCGACGAAGCGGTGGTACGTGTTGAGCGCGGCCGCGCCGAGCGCCGCCGTGCCCATGAACAGGATGTAGGGAAAGACCCAGCGCGTGAGCTCGACGGTGCGCTCGAGCTGTCCGGGGATCTCCGCGTAGCCGCCCGCGAAGAGCCCCACGAGCGCGGGCGCGAAGCCCACGCCGAGCGCGCTCACGCCGATCAGCACGGCCAGCGAAAGCCCGCGCGCGGCGCGGAAGAAACGCTGCGCCGCGGCCTCGCCTTCGCGCTCGCGGACGCCGACCAGCACCGGCAGCACGGCGTTCTGGACGGCGCCTTCGGCGAGCAGCTGCCGGAGCACGTTCGGGATGGTGAAGGCGACGAAGAACGCGTCCGTCACGGCGCGCGTGAACACTGCGGCGATCGTGAGGTCGCGCACCAGACCGAGCAGGCGACTCGCGAGCGTGCCGGCGGCCACGATGCCCGCACGCCGGGCGATGCGCCTGGTTTCGCTCACGTCCCGCTTCTTACCACCGTTGCCGGCGCTGCCCGAGAATCCGGCGTCACTCGATGCCGGCGTGCGCCTTCAGCACGCGCTCCACGAGATCGAGCGCGACCTTGGCGTCATCGGCCTCGAGCGCCGCGGGGTCGCCGTCGCGCGCCGCTCGCGCGAGGCGCGCGCGCCGGGCGGCGTCGAGACGCTGGCGTGCCCCGCCGCAGCTCCGGCACACGAGCCCGCCCTTCCCCGGGTCGATCAGCGCCGGTTGCCCCGGCGGGCATTCCTTGCCGCAGCGCACGCAACGCTCGAAATCGAGGCCCCAGCCGAGCATGGCCAGAATGCGCAGGCCCGAGGTCGCGAGCAGGCGCGCGGGATCGAGCTCGGAGTCGCGTGCGGCCAGCCGATCGAGCAGGGTCGTGATCTCTTCCCAGAGCTCGGGCTCGGGCGTGCGCGCCGGGGCCCCGCTCCGTACCCAGGAAAGCGCGCGCCCCGCCGCTTCGAGTCGCTCGAGGCTGCTCGTGAGGCCCATGCGCGGCGCGACGATGCGCGCTTCGCGAACCGCGAACAGCTCGCTCGTGGGACGCTCCTCGAGCCGGAGCTCGAGCGTGTGCATGGCCTCGAGCGAACCGGCGAAGCGGCGCGTGCTCTTGCGGGCGCCGCGGGCGAGCGCCGAGATCTTGCCGAACGCTTCCGTGAAGATCGAAAGCACGAGATCGGCTTCGCCGTACTCGGTGCGCCGCAGCACGAGCGCGCGTGTCGTGCGCACGCTCTCCCGAGCTCGCGCGCGTGAGACGGCCACGATCTCAGCCGAGCGACGCCGCGTGCGCGGGCGCGCCCGAGAGCTCTTGCGGCATGTCGTCGCCGCGCGGGCGGAGCACGATGCTGAGCGCGAGCGTGAACAGGATCAGCAAGAGCACGAACGCGATCGCGACGCCGAAGCGGCGCGTGCGCGCGGGCTTGACCGGGCTCGTGATCGGCAGCGGCGTCACCCACGCGACGCGGCGGCTCGAGGTGTAGCGGGCGAGCACGTCGTCGGGCGGCACCTCGAGCGCGCGCGCGTAGGCGCGCAGGAAGCCGCGCACGAACACCTCACCGGGCAGCTCGTCGAAACGATCCGCCTCGATGCGTTCCACGCTCGAAACCGGCACGCGCGTCGTGCGCGAAACCTCTGCAACACTCATGCGTCGCGCTTCACGCAGCTGACGCAAATGTTGCCCGACCGAGGTCATGAGAGGGGCCCGAGCCTACTTGAGTTTCGCCAGGATGGAGCTGCATTCTTTCCCGACTTTCGTGGACGCCGAGAGGGCCACGCAGCGCTCGAGGTCGCTCCTGGCGGCGGCGGGGTCGCCGAGCCGCTCGCGAGCGCGAGCCCGACCAGCCCACGCCTCCTGAATGCCGTTGCAACCGGGGACGTTCGTTTCCAGTGCACGCGTAAAGGCCTCGGCCGCGAGTGGGTAGTCACCGCGACGCTCGTAAGCGAGGCCGAGTCGGTGGTTCCCGACGCAAAATTGTGGTTGCGCCGCGATGCTCCGGCGGAGCGCGTCGATGGCCGGGTCGAGCTTGCCGAGCTCGAAGTAGGCCCACCCCAGGTTGCCCCAGGCGTTTTCCGGCGTTTGGTAGAGGATGTCCTCGGTGAGGGGCAGGAGGACCGCGACGGCTG
>DASXWF010000583.1:0-10285 GCA_036503835.1 Polyangiaceae bacterium
CAAGATCTGGTACGGCAAGGCGGATCGCACCTTCGAGTCGGTCGAAATCACCGTCAACGGCACCTACAACCCGGCGGCCGGCGATTTCGATGGCAACGGCACGACCGACGTCGTGTGGTCCGGTGCGAACGTGACGGAACCGATGTGGCTCTTCTCTGATACCGAGCGCGGAGAGAGGATCGCAATCCACACGAGCTCCATGCTGGGCAGCGACACGGCCGGCGGAGATTCCGTCCCGTACGCGGGCGATTTCGACGGCAACGGCTTCGCCGACCTCTACTGGTTCAAGCCGTAGCGCGCGGGCCTCGTGTCACGGTGGCGTGGGCGCGCCGGAGCGCGTGCCCGCGCTGCCGTTCCCGTTTCGAGACGGTCGAGACGACGATTCATCTCATTCCGAGAAATGTTGGGGGGGTGGTCGCACGCCGGACGCGCCATTTGCGGGGAATTCGAGGTGCTGCTGCTCAGCCCGCCTCGGGCACGCCGGTTGCAATACCGGAACTCGAGGCGCCGCTAGCGTGTCCCCCCCCCCGCGCGGCGGTGCCTCACTTACTACCCTCGGCATGCTCCAGGTTGATCCGGGCAGCCGCTGCGTTTCCGTTCTCGACGCGAGCACCCTTCAGCGAATTCGACAATCAATCGACACAGGCCCGCCGTCGCGATTGACTTGAACCGTGCGACCGCAGGCTGCGCGGACAGGCGCATAGTCTTCGAGCGCCGGCTGCCCCGCCTCACCTCCGCAGCCGCCGTCAGCCGCCGCAGCATCGACGCATTCGTCGGGCGTGTTCGGGGTACCGCCGTTGGCCCCTGCATCCGCTGTCGTAGCACTCGCCGTGCGCCCGCCGCAGACATTGAGCGCCAGGAGCGCCGCCGCCAACAGCCCTCCGAGCACGTTGGACCCCGACATCCGTGCCAGCATAGCCTACCCAGGGGCGGTCGTCCGTCGGGCCGCGACCAGGCCACAGGCCCGATTCCACAGCGGAAAGCCCGGATATCCGGCCCCGAAAGTCCTCCGGCGGCCCGTCTGCTAAATTTGGAATCCTACAGGCCGTTCCCAGCGTTCTAACGTCCAAGGTTCCAAGCAGCGCGTCGGATCCGTGTCGACCCCCATGCCCGTGGAAAATGGCAACTCAGCCGCCGAGATCGCCGCCGGGCTCGCCCGACTGGGGCGGGCGGCGCGGCGAGCCGAACGGCGCGAGCGCTTCGGCTCGGCACTGAAGGCGGGCACGCGCGTGTTGCCGCCGGTCCTGGTGCTCGCGGCCGTCGCGCTGGCGGTCGAGAAGGTGCGGCCCGCGCTCGCCGCCGAGCGCGCGTTCTTCGGCGTGGTCATCCTCGGCGGAGCGCTGGTGCTCGGGATTGCGCTGGCGGCAGCGCTACGGCGGCGGCCTCGGCTGGCGGGCGCCATCGAGCTCGATCGCCATCATGGGCTCGGCGGGCGCATCGCGAACGCTCTCGCCTTTTCGGCGCTGAGTCCGGGTGAGCGCACGCCGCTGATGGAGCTTGCCGTGGCGGACGCAGCCGCGAGCGCCCGCTCGCTCGATCCGCGACGCGCCGTGCCGATTTCGCTGCCGCGCGAGACGGCGCTGGTCGCGCTGCTCTGCGCGGGGCTCGCGGCGCTCGCGCTCTTCGAGGTGCGAACGCTGCGCATTCTGCCGCCCCCGCCCGCACCGCCGCCCATGCTGATGACGGCGGACGACGTGGAGCTGTTCAAGGACGTGGGCGAGGAGCTTTCGAAGGCCGCTCGCGACCCAGCACAGAAGATCGCCGTGGCTCGCTACAATCAGCTGGTCGAAGACATCGCCCAGCACCGCGTGGATCGGCACGAAGTGTTCCGGCGGCTCGCGGAGATCGAACGCGATCTCGGGCGCGATCTGGAGGCCGATCAGCAGGCGCTCGACGAAGGGCTGGAGGGCATCGCTCGGGAGCTTGCCGGGAGTCCACTCGCGCGCAAGGCCGCGGAAGCGCTCGCCGACAAGCGACTGGCCGACGCGGAGAAGGCGCTGCGAGAGCTCGCGGAGAAGCTGAAGTCGCAGAAGGGCAAGCCCTCGCAGGCGGAGCTCGAGCGGTTGCGAAAGGCGCTCGAGCGCGCGAGTCAGGAGAGCCAGGGGCGCCTGACGGCGATCGAGCAGCGCCGCCGGGAACTTCAGGCCGAGCGCGAGAGTCTCCTGAAGAAGAAGCGCGAGCAGGCGGATGCCGGCCCCAGCGTCGACAAGAAGCTCGAAGAGAACCAGAGAAAGCTCGAGCACCTGGATCGCCAGAAGAACCAGGCGGAGCGCTCGGCGAGCCAGATGTCGGAGCTCGACAAGGAGCTCGCGAAGGCCGCCGAGGATTTGCGCAAGGAGATGGGGGACGCCGCGAAGGATCTGGAGAAGGGCGCCGAGAACGTGAACCGGATGGCGCGGCAGAAGCTCGACGAGGAGCAGAAGCGCGAGCTCTTGCGGCGGCTGCGAGAGATGCGCGAGGTGCTGCGCCAGCAGAGTCAGGGCGGCGACGGGCGCAACGCTCGGCTCGAGCGCTTCGGCGACCGCGCGCGCGGGCAGCAGCGGCCGGGCGGCGGCAAGGACGGCAAGCAGGGCCAGAGCGGGCAGGGACAGGGCCAGGGGAAGCCGCAGCTCCGGCTCGGGCGCGGCGGTACGGAAATCGAACTGCCGGGCCAGGGGCAGTCGGCGTCGCCCGGTGGTCAAGCCAAGGGCGGCGATCAGCAAGGCGCCGGCAACGAGCCCGGAAGCGGCATCGGCAATAGCCACGATCCGAATCTCGCCGGGAAGCAGACCAAGCTGCCGGGCGCCGGGACGCAGGACGTGAGCGCCGCGGGCATCGACAGCGGCGAGGGCACGGCGAGCGCCGAGGTGATCTACGGCGCCGCGGAACGCGGGTTCCGCGGGCGCGGGTATCAGGACATCTACACCGAGTACGAAACGGTGGCGGAGCGCGTGCTCGAAAAGGACGAGATTCCGTCGGGTTATCGCTTCTACGTGCGGCGCTATTTTCAGCTCATCAGGCCGCGCGAGTGAGCCGCAATCCCCATCGACAGTGAGGGCTCCCGCCTACTCCCCGGAGAATCATGACCGATACCGAACAAGCCCGTGAAGAGATCGCTCGATTTTCGAAGAAGCTCGGCGCGGTGCGCGAGGAGGTCGCGCGCGTGATCGTGGGCCAGCGCGCCGTCGTCGACGGGGTGCTCACGTGCATGCTGGCGGGGTCGCACGCGTTGCTCGAAGGCGTGCCCGGGCTCGGGAAGACGATGCTGGTGCGCACGCTCGCGCAGGCGCTCAATCTGGACTTTTCGCGCATTCAGTTCACGCCCGACCTCATGCCCGCGGACGTGATCGGCGCGGTGGTGCTCGACGAGGACGCGCAGGGCGGTAAGGTGTTCGAGTTTCGCAAGGGGCCGATTTTCTCGCACCTGGTCTTGGCGGACGAGATCAACCGCGCGACGCCGAAGACACAGAGCGCGCTGCTCGAAGCCATGCAGGAGCACCGCGTGACGGTGGGCCGCACCACGCACCAGCTCGACGAGCCGTACTTCGTGCTCGCGACGCAGAACCCGCTCGAGATGGAAGGCACGTATCCGTTGCCCGAGGCGCAGCTCGACCGGTTCTTCTTCAAGCTCGAGGTGCCGTTTCCGAACCGCGAGGAGCTCCACGGCATCGTCGACCGTACGACCACCGATCACCAGGTGGAGGTGCATCCGGTCGCGTCGAAGCAGGACATCCTGGAGATGCAGGCCCTCGTGCGGCGGGTTCCGGTGGCCCGGCACGTTCAGGATTACGCGATTCGCGTGCTCCAGGCGACGCACACGAAGGCGGAGGAAGCGACCCCGCTCGTGAACCGTTACGTGCGAACCGGCGCTTCGCCGCGTGGCGTGCAGGCAATGTTGCTCGCCGCCAAGATCGGCGCGTTGTTCGCGGGGCGTTTCGCGGCTTCGATCGAGGACGTGAAGGCGGCCGCGCAGCCGGCGCTCCGCCATCGCATCTTGCTGTCCTTCGAAGGCGAGGCCGAAGGGATGCGGCCGGATACGATTCTCGCCGAAATCCTGGAGCGTCTCGCCGCGGCGAAAGCCTAGTCTCTAGAGCCCCTCGGAACGTCATGGGCCTGCTCGACGCCTTCCAACGCCGCATTTCGTCGCGGCCACCTCCACCCAAGGCGGAGTTGTTCGACGACGAGCTCCAGCAGAAGCTCGAAATGCTGGCGCTCGTGAGCCGGCGCGTGTTCGGCGGGCGCTTGCGAGCCGAACGGCGCAGCAAGAAGAAGGGCAGCGGCGTCGAGTTCGCCGATCACCGCGACTACGTGCCCGGCGACGACATCCGCAGCATCGACTGGAACGTGTACCGGCGCTTCGGACGCCTGCTCGTACGGCTGTACGAGGAGGAAGAGGATCTTTCGATTTACTTCTTGCTCGACTGCTCGGCGTCGATGGGCTTCGGCGGCGGGAAGAAGTTCGATCAGGCGCGGCGCCTGCTCGCGGCGCTCGCGTACGTCGGGCTCGCGAACCTCGACCGCGTGACGATCTGCGGCGTCACCGATTCGGTGCTCGAGCGCATGCCGACGACGCGCGGCAAGGGACGGATCTTCACGGCGTTTCGTTTCCTGGAGAGCCTCACGCCGGGAGGAACGACGGACCTCGCGGAGGCGCTGCGCACCTTCGCGGCTCAGCACAAGCGCCGCGGGCTGGCCGTGCTGGTGAGCGACCTCTACGATCCGGCCGGCTTCGAGCAGGGCATCAACGTGCTGCGCTTCAACGGCTTCGAGCCCTACGTGCTGCACCTGGTCGACAAGCGTGAGGCCGCGCCCGCGCTGCAAGGCGACGTGCTCGTCTACGACTGCGAGACCGGCGACGAACGCGAGGTGACGGTGACCCCGGAGCTGCTCGGACGGCTCGAGAAGGCGTTCGGCGAGTACATGAGCGGCATCGAGCGCTTCTGCAAGCAAAAGCAGGTGCCGTACCTGCCCGCCGACGTCGAGACGCCCTTCGACGAGATCGTGCTGCGGGCGTTCCGCCAGGGAGGGTTTCTGCGCTGATGACCCTCGCCGGCCTGCCGCTCGGCACGTTGCTCGGGATCGCCGCCGTCGCGGGCGCGCTGACGGTTCTCTTCTACATTCTGAAGCTGCGCCGCCGGCCGATCGCGGTGCCGTTCTCGCCGCTCTGGCACAACGTGCTCGGAGATCGCGACGCGAGCCGACTGTTTTCGCAGCTCAAGCGCTGGCTCTCGCTGCTGTTGCAGCTCGCCTTGCTGGCGGCGCTCGTCACCTCGCTCGGCGATCCCCGGCCCACGGCGAGCATCGGCGAAGGGAAGAATCTCGTCGTTCTGATCGACGGCAGCGCTTCGATGAAGGCCGTGGACGTGAAGCCGAATCGGCTCGCCGTGGCGAAGGAGGAGGCGCGCAAGATCGTGCGCGGGCTCGGCGGGAGCGATCGGGCGCTCGTCGTGCAGATGGGGCCCGTGCCGGTGCCGCTCTCGACGCTGAGCGGCGACTCGACCGAGCTCGTGCCGGCGGTCGACCGCGTGCAGGCGACGGACACGCGCGCGGATCTCGGGCGGGCGCTGGAGCTCGCGCGCGACGCGCTGCGGGGCTTGCCGCACGGCGAGATCGTCGTGATCGGCGACGGCGCGCTGCAAGCGCCGGAGCCGGCGCCGGACCTCTCGGGCGCGGCGCTGCGCTTCGTGCCCGTCGGAAGCTCCGGCAAGAACCTGGCGATCACGGAGTTTTCCGTGCGGCGCTACCCGCTCGACAAGGCGCGCGTCGAGGTCATGGCCGAGATCCTGAACACGACGAGCGAGCGCGCCGAGGTCGAGCTCTCGCTCTGGGGCGACGGCGCCATGGTCGACAGCGAGCGCATCGCCGTCGCCGCCGGCGAGCGCGTCGCGCGTTTCTTCCCCGACGTGGGCGGCGCGCGCCACGCGCTGGAAGCGCGGCTCGCCTTCGCGGACGGGAAGAGCGACGATTTGCCCGCGGACAACCGCGCGTTCGCGCTGATTCCGGAGCGACGGCGCGCGCGGGTACTGGTGGTGACGCCGGGGAACACGTACCTCGAAGCGGCGCTCCTGCTCGACGAGTACCTCGACGTGACGGAGGTGGCGCCGGATCGCTACCCCGCCCCGGGTAGTTTCGACGTGACGATCTTCGACGGCGTAGCGCCGCCGCCCGCGACCGGCTCGGGCGGGCTCGTCTACCTGCATCCCCCGGCGAGCGGCGGGCCGCTGAAGCTCGCCAAGGAGATCCGCGATTTCGGCTTCGACACCTGGGATCGCAAGCATCCCGTCGTGCGCTTCGCGGCGCTCGGCGACGTGCAGGTCGCGGCCGGGCACGCGTTCACGCCGGAGTCCGGCGACAAGGTCGTCGGCGCGAGCGACGAGGGCGCGATTCTGGTCGCGGGGACGCGCCTCGGGCGGCGTTTCGTCGCGCTCGGCTTCGATCCACGGCAGAGCGACTTCGTGCTGCGTCCGGCGTGGCCGTTGTTCGTGCTGAACACGATCGATTCGTTCGGCGAGGTGTCGTCGAGTTATCTCTCCGCCTACCGCACGGGCGAGGTCTGGCGCGTGCCGGTGCCCGAGGGTTCGCGCGAAGCGGAGCTCACCGCGCCGAACGGTAAGGTGCGCCGCGTGCCCGTTCAGGACGGCCGCGCGGTGACGTTCGGTGACGAGGCCGGCTTCTACAAGCTCGCGAGCGGCACCGGGAGCGAGCGGCTCCTGACGGAGTTTGCCGCCAATCTTTCCGACCTCGAAGAGAGCCGCATCGCTCCGCAGAAGGCGCTGAGCGTCGCGGGCCGGACGGCGACGAAACCCGACGTGCAGGGCGGCGGCGTGCGGCGCGAGATCTGGATCTGGCTGCTCGGGATCGTGTTGATCGCGTCGCTCGTGGAGTGGGTGACGTATCACCGGAGGGTCACGGTGTGAGCCCGCGCACCCGCAAGCTCGTCGCGCTGGTTTCGGCGCTCCTCCTGGGTGGCGTGCTGCTGATCGCGTACCGGCGCTTGCTCGACGCCGCGGCGGGCGGCTCGCTCAGCTGGATCAAGGAAGGTGTCCGCTACGAGCTCGTGCACCCGGGATTGCTCGGTGTGCTCCTGGTCGCGCCGTTGCTCGTGCTGGTGCTCGCGCGCTCGCTGGCGGATTTGCCGTGGATCCAGCGCTTGCTGTCGCTCGTGCTGCGCTTCGCGTTTCTCGCGCTGCTCGCGCTCGCGCTCGCGCGCCTGGTGCGGACGGACGACGCGCGCAAGGTCGCGGCGGTGATGCTGGTCGACGTGAGCGACTCGGTCTCCGACGAGTCGCTCGCCGACGCGCGCCGCAGCATCGAAGCGTTCGCGCGCGCCCGGCCGCCGGACGACGTGGTGCGGCTCGTCACGTTCGCCGCGCGGCCCCGGCTGGTCGAGCTGATGCAGGGGGAGAAGCTCGTGATCCCGCCGTCGCTGCGCCACGGCCCGCGCGGTTCGCCCGCGAGCGCCAGCAGCAACGTGGAGAGCGCGCTCCAGCTCGCCTATGGGTTGTTTCCGCCCGGGCACTTGAAGCGCGCGCTCTTGCTGACCGACGGCGTCGAAACCGAAGGCGATTTGCTGGCCGAGGCCGGGCGCGCTCGGGAGCTCGGCGTGCGGCTTTCGGTGATTCCGTACCGCCATCCGCCCCCGGCCGAAGTGGCGGTGGTCGCGCTGCGGCTTCCGGACAAGGTGGACGTGGGTCAGGCGTTCCAGGTGGGCGCCGACGTCTACGCGAGCCGCCCGACCAAGGCGCGCGCGCGGCTGTATCAGGGCGAGGCGCTGAACGGGCTCGACGGTGTGCGGGAGATCGACCTGAAAGCCGGTAAGAACGAGGTCGCGTTCCAGTCGGTGGTGCGCGTCGGCGGCGAGCTCACGTACGAACTCAAGCTCGAGCCGCTCGGCCCCGACGAGTTTTCGGACAACAACCGCTACTCGGCGACGCTCGACGTGCCCGGCCGCCCGCAGATCCTCTACGTCGAAGGCCAGCAGCAGCGCGCGACCTACCTGGCGAACGCGCTCGGCGCCCAGCAGTTCGACGTCGACGTGCGCGCCCCGTCGGCCTTCCCCGGCACGCTGCGCGAGCTCGAGCGCTACGACTTTGCCATCGTCTCCGACGTGCCGCGCGAGGCGCTGAACCCGGCCGCGCAGGATCTGATGGAGAAGTACGTGCGCGACCTCGGCGGCGGCTTCCTGTTCGCGGGCGGCGACGCGGGCTTCGGGCTCGGCGGCTGGGGCCGCACCACCTTCGAACGCATCCTGCCGGTGCGAATGGACGTGGAACGCCGGAAGGAGATGCCCGACGTCGCGATGGCGCTGATCATCGATCGCTCCGGATCGATGACCGGGCTTCCGATGGAAATGGCGAAGGCAGCCTGCGTCGCGACGCTCGGCGCCCTGCAGCCCGACGACATGCTCGAGGTGGTCGCGTTCGATTCGTCCCCGCAGCGCTACGTGAAGCTGCAGCCGGCCCGCTACCGGAGCCGCATCCAGACCGACGTCGAGCGCATCCAGCCGGGCGGCGGCACCGAAATCTTCCCGGCGCTCGACATGGGCTATCAGGATCTTTCGGTGGTGCGCGCGCGGCGCAAGCACGTGATCCTGCTCACCGACGGTCAGGCTGCGACGCAAGGCATCCGCGAGCTCGTGCAGGCGATGGTCGCCTCGTCGATCACCGTCACCACGGTCGGGCTCGGGGAGGGCGTGAATCAAGAGCTGTTGCGCACCATCGCCGACTCCGGCGGCGGCCGCTTCCACTACGTGCCCGACCCGAACAGCCTGCCCAAGATCTTCACGCGTGAGACCGAGATGATCGCGCAGCAAGCGGGCGTCGAAGAGTGGTTCCCGGTGGAGCAGGTCGGCTCCGCGGACTTCCTGAAGGGCATCGCGATCGGTTCGGCGCCGCTCCTCCACGGCTACGTCGCGACCGAGCTCAAGCCGCCGCCGGCGCAGCTCCTGCTGCAGAGCGATCGCGGTGATCCGATCCTCGCGCGCTGGCGCGTGGGGCTCGGCTGGACGCTCGCCTGGACGAGCGACGTAAAAAACCATTGGGCGGTCGAGTGGCTGCGCTGGTCGGGCTACGGGAAATTCTGGGGGCAGCTCGCTCGCGAGCACATGCGCGTCAAGCGCCGCCACGAGCTCGACATGAAGACCGAGATCACCGGGTCGCGCGTGCGCGCTACGGTGGATGCTTTCAGCGCCGACGAGCGCTTCGACAACGGCATCGACTCCAAGCTCTTCGTGAGCGCCGCCGGCAAGCCGAGCGACCGCCGCGAGATCCCGCTGCGCCAGACCGCGCCCGGCCGCTACCAGGCGGATTTCGAGCTCGGCGGGTTCGGCTCGTTCCTGCTGCGCGCGCAGCACTCGCGGCGTGACGCGGGCGGCAGCCTGAAGCCGTTCGCCACGAGCTCGGGCCACGTCTCGAACCCCTACCCGCGCGAATACGCGAGCTTCGAGCCCGACGTCGAAAAGCTCACGCGCGCCGCGAGCGTCGGCGGCGGCCTCCTCGACCCGAAGCCGCCCGCCCTCTTCGATCCGGGCGCCGAGAAGATCAGCTACCAGAAAGACCTCTGGGATCGCTTCGTGCTCGCGGCGATCGTGGTGTTCTTGCTCGATCTGCTGGTGCGCCGCGTGCGCATCTTCGATCGTAAGTCGGTCATCGCGCGGCGCAACGAACGCGGCCGCTGGTCGGTACCGGCCCCGCCGAACCGCTGACATTTTTCGTGATCCAGGGGCGGGGGCCGCTGGATCTAGCACCAGCTCGAATCAGCGAGCGTTCGCGGGCGAGCGTGTCCATCGGTCACGAAGGGATTGGGCCTCATGCAACCAAATCAGCACGGTTCGATCGGGCAATCAGGGGTGAGTGCGTCTGGTCTGCGGCTCCGCCGCGTGGCACTCGCGCTCGCATCGTTCGGCTGGCTCGCCGGTTCGGGCTGCGCGAGCGAGCCGACCGAGCTCGTGGACACGCGACCGGTGGGACAGACCGTCGAGCCGCTGGACGGGCGGTTTCGCGCGCTCCCGCGCGAGGGTCTCGCTCCCGAGTACGGGCGAGAGCGGATGGAGCTCGCTCGAAACCCCGACGGGAGCACGTTCGTCAGGAAGAACGGGCGACCGCCCGCGCTGCCGCAGCTGATCGTCAAGTTCCGAGGCGAGGGAGCGAACGCGCTCACCGAATGCGCCGAGGCGACGCTCGCCGCGGCGCGCTCGTTCCGTACGGCGACGGCCGACGCTTCCGCGTCGCTCGACGACGTGGCCCTGAAAGCGGGGGTGGCGCGAGGTCGCGCATTGCTGCCCGGCAGGCGCGGCCTCAGCACCGCT